>JBILSG010000109.1:0-7298 GCA_044372235.1 Chitinophagaceae bacterium | reverse complement strand
GTGCCCCTGAGTTAAGTTCACTGGTTGACGGAATTTCCAATGCCCTGCAAGCAGCATGGCAAAGCTGAACCATAATCATCGCAGGTATTGAACTGATAAGCTGAAGTGTTTTAGCGGGACATTCACCCAGGAGCTGAATGCCTTTGCAGAGGTCATCAATATCATTGAATTGTTTTCGTATAAAGCTGAGGGTTGTTCCCTGATGGATAACTGGAACAATCTCCCGTGCAAGCTGAAGGTATCCTGTTTCCAGCTCGGTGAGTAATGCCGAAAAATCAAAATCTGCCTCAGCAGCACTTTGTGCAATGGTTGCCAGCTTTTTTTCAGTTGAGAGCCTGCCTGTTATCAATAAAAGGGATCTGCTTTCCTGAAGTAGGATTGCTGATTGTTGTAAAAGCGTCATCATGCCTTTTGCATCTCCAAGCAATTCGCCTTTGATGTGGACTGTGTGCATATAAAAAGGATAAAAAAAGTAAAATGATTGTGATGAGCATTATTTTCTTTTTGCTGCTCAAAGCCAAAGCCCTTGGGTAATATGATGAAGTTCAACCCTTAACGGGTTGTTGTGCAGGTAGCAGTCGTTGCCTGTGTGAACAGGTTGGAATTTAAATAATATGTTTGGACTGCTTTCATTGATTTGCTAGAATACAAAATTAAGCATTATTCTTGAATTGTTGATTTTTATTTAATTTTACGTCAGGATTGCCGCCTTTTCCCTAATTAATTTCACACATGAGTACAAATTTATCAACTGAACTTTCGAGGTTCAACAGTGAGGTTGGCATTCGTTACCAGCTGTATAACAGCCTCTTTACATCACTTCCCTTTCACCGGATAGAAAAAACGGGTATTCTTTTATCCCTTTTACTTTCGAACTGTGAAGAAGGATATAAAAGGAAGATGAGTCCAGAAGAAATATTGAAAGATTTTTTCAGCAGGCATACAGCTTATACCTCAGAGCAGCAACAGCTGGACCTGCTGTTTCGCTTTGTGCAATACACAGAGCGTCAGGTGGTTCTTTTTGACGCACTGGAAGATGCCGCTTTTCCGCGTTTGAATGACATGAAGGGTGCAGGTACACTCAAGCATTTGGAGACAGAAGTTACGCAGCATGGCAAAGAAAAGCAACTCGAAAAAAAATTAAAAGATTTTTCTGTCCGCATGGTGCTTACGGCCCATCCTACCCAGTTTTACCCTGGTTCAGTGTTGGGGATCATCAACGATATGGCAAGGGCTATTGCTGAGAATAACCTAAACCAGATTAATATTTTCCTGCAACAGCTGGGTAAAACACCTTTTTTCAAAAAACAAAAACCTACTCCTTATGATGAGGCAGTGAGCTTGATTTGGTACCTTGAGAATGTCTTTTACCAGTCAAGCGGCCGGATCGTCAATACCCTTGTTTCCCAGTTCAGAGATTCATATAATGAGGAGAATCCGGTTATCCGTATGGGATTCTGGCCAGGCGGAGACCGGGATGGGAACCCTTTTGTAACAGCAGATATAACTTTGAAAGTTGCAGAAGCATTGCGTGGTAGCATCATTAAATGTTATTACCTGGATATCCGGAAATTAAGACGCAGACTCACTTTTGATGGTGTTGAAGTCCGCTTGCAAGAGCTGGAAAAAAAGCTGTATGATAATATTTTTATCCCCGGATACCATGCAGATCTTAAAGTATCCTACATACTCGAACAACTCAATGCCATCAGGGAGATTATAATCCACAGCCACAACGGACTTTTTCTGAACATGCTGGAGTCACTGATTCATAAAGTACATCTGTTCGGACTTCATTTTGCCACACTTGACATACGCCAGGATAGTTCAGTTCATGAGCGAGTCATTGGTGCTATATGCCGGTGGCTGGGAAAGGGTAATTATGCGGAACTTTCCACACCTGAAAAAATGGAGTGGCTTTCCTCGCTTGCTGAAGCAGTTGATATACCTGAGGATGCCGATTTTATTGAAAAGGATACCATTGAAACAATCCGGGCAATCCGTACCATTCAGGACAGAAATGGTAAGCCGGGTTGCGACAGGTACATCATCAGTCAGTGTAACAGTGCTGTTGACATCCTTGAGGTCTTCGGACTTTTTGTTGCGGCGGGTTGCAGGCGTGATGCCATTGCAGTTGACATCATTCCATTGTTTGAAACCATCGATGACCTTCGGAATGCAGCCAATGTGATGCAGGAGTTGTATGCTTTTCCTGTTTACAGAGACCACTTGAAGCGCCGGGGCAACAAGCAGACTGTCATGCTTGGGTTCAGTGATGGCACAAAGGATGGGGGTTACCTGATGGCCAACTACAGTATTTTCAAAGCGAAAAAAGAGCTGTCTGCGATTTCGGCTAAATATGGACTTGAAGTGGTCTTTTTCGATGGCCGTGGTGGACCGCCTGCCAGGGGTGGTGGTAAAACGCATAAGTTTTACGCTTCCATGGGCAGTGATATTGCCAACAAAGAAATAGAACTTACTGTTCAGGGACAAACAGTCAGTTCTAACTTCGGTACAATCGATGCCGCTCAGTTTAATATTGAGCAACTGATTCATGCGGGTTTGGGAAGTGAACTTTTTGGTACCGGAGCCAGTACGTTCAGTGATCAGGAAGAAGAATTACTCCAGGCACTTGCTGAAGAAAGTCTGAAAGCATATGAGGCACTGAAGAACAATCCTTCATTCATGGAATACCTCACCCATGTGAGTCCGCTTCGTTTCTATGCCGCAACAAACATTGGCAGTCGCCCTGCTAAAAGAGGTGCCCAAGGTAAACTTACGCTGTCTGATCTCCGGGCTATTCCATTTGTAGGGGCATGGAGTCAACTTAAGCAAAATGTAACCGGTTATTATGGCGTTGGCACTGCCCTGAGAACACTGGAGTCGCAGGGCCGGATGCCTGAATTGCGTGCCTTGTATACCAGGTCTGCTTTCTTCAGAACTTTGATAGATAACTGTGAAATGGCGATGAAAAAATGCTTTTTCCCGCTAACAGCATTTCTTCGTGATCATCCGCTTTATGGTGAGTTGTGGCGGGATATTCAAGAAGAATACGCGCTTTCAAAGCGGTATGTGCTGATGTTATCCGGAAAAACTGAGCTGATGGAAAATTATCCAATAGACCAGTTGTCTATCCAGATGAGGGAGAAGATTGTTTTACCGCTACTTACCATTCAGCAGTTTGCTATTTCCAAGGTCAGGGAAATGGAGGAGAAAAATTTGCCAGAAACACTGCGCAAGAGTTACGAGAAGCTGGTGATGCGTTGCTCTTTTGGTATCATCAATGCAGGACGAAACTCAGCCTGATCAGGCATCATAAAAATATATACCAACCATCTTCCGGGAAAAAGGAAGATGGTTTTTTTATTCTGAAATCAGTAAGGAGAGGTAAGTGAGCATAAAAAAAGTGATGATACGGTCAGCGCTGCCCAAGCCGTTCCACGACTGACTCTGCCACATGCTGAACCATTCCCCGCCAATAACGATGAATCCGATAAACCACAGTAAAATGCCAATGGAAATACCCGTATATGCATTTTTTTTAGCTGACTGGAATGCTTCAGATCCAGCTTTAATGGATTTGATAAGTGCATAGCCTCCGCTGAGCAGAAAGTATGCCATGATCGCTTCTGTGGCAATGATGGCGATATATGCTGCATGATGAATCAGGGGATATTGCAATGACCTGTATGTTACAGAGCTGTTTGGAAACAAGGTATCCATCATCAGCACATGCCTCACAAATTCAAAATTGGTGCCGTAGTCGGTCATGTTGCCAAAGGCAATCACCAGGCTAAGGAGTCCGCAACCAGTTGTGGCAAGGGTTACACCCAGCCTGGCTTGAAAGGATTGTTTCATGTAGTATATTTTCTGGTTGAAATTATTTTATTCATGGCTGTGGTCGCGGTGTAATCTGTCTTCAAACTTTTCAAACAACCAGGTGATGAAAACAAGGAAAAGGGTTACGGTAACCGGAATCAGATACATGTTGCTTCCAATGAGTATACTGATGCCACTCATGGCCCAGATGAATGCAGCTGTGGTTACGCCAGTAACCTTTTGATCCGATTTTACTATTGCGCCGGCTCCTAAAAAACCTATCCCGGTTGCAATCTGTCCGATTATACGGGTTGGATCAATGTTGGGCATTTTTTCTGAAATATAGAATCCGATTGAGCTATACAATGTGCAACCCACGCAAATGAGTATAAGGGTTCTAAAACCTGCTGGTTTATGTCTTTTTTCACGGCCATATCCAACAATGCCACCACAGAGTGTTGCCGTCAGCATTTGCGGTAACAACCTATTGAACATGAAGTCGTATTCGTTGGTGAAAAATTCCATTTGGCAGTTTATCGTTTTTTTGTTTAACCTTAAGTAAAAATATGAAGTTAGTGATTTACAAGTAGTAGCTAAAATCCTCAAATATCTTTATATTTATCAAAATTTGATTTTATGAACATTTTTGTCGCCGGACTTCCTTACGATCTTGATGATGCCGAGCTCATGGAGATCTTTGAAAAGTTTGGACAGGTGAAAACTGCCAAAGTTGCTATGGATAAGGAAACAGGGAAAAGCAGGGGCTTTGGTTTTGTTGATATGCCGGTACGCGAAGAAGCTATGGATGCCATTGAGAATCTCAATGATATAAATCTGGGTAAAAAGCCTCTTGTTGTGAAGGCTGCTGAAGATAGGCCGCCAAGTGGAGGAGGTGGAAATCGCAGGCCTCCAGGTGGCGGTTATGGTAGCGGCGGCGGCGGTGGATACAGCGGCGGCGGAGGTGGTGGATATAGGAGATAATTCTTCTTTTTTTCTTTACTTTTTCGTACGTTTGCACTCTTCCGGGGAATTAGCTCATCTGGTAGAGCGTTTGCATGGCATGCAAAAGGTGACCGGTTCGATCCCGGTATTCTCCACCAAGCTGTAGTTTTTAACTACAGCTTTTTTTATGTTCAAAATATAGATCATATATTCTGCCCACAGCCATCCATCACAAAATGCATTGCTTTATTTCTTGCGATAAAGCCTTTCAAAGAAGAGCAATTCCATCATTGCCTATACTGGATGTCACCCAGTTTCTTTCTCTCAGCTCATAACACCTTGCCGGATGCATTGAGCAACTGCCTGTCCAAAAGCCCTTGAACTTTCTGGTCCGTTACCAGTGATGATGTTGCCATCAACAGTTACAGCTTCTCCGGTGTAAAGTGCACCATATTGCTTAAGTGTATATTCATGGTCAGGATAGACTGTGGCTTTCTTGTCTTTCAACAATCCGGCTTTGGCCAAAATCACTGGTGCTGCGCAAATAGCACTGACAATTTTTCCGTCTGCAAACATCTCCCATGCAAGATTGTGTGCTCCGGTGTGCTCAAAATAAACCTGACTGCCCGTGCCGCCCACAAAAATAAGGGCCTGATAATCTGAAGGGCTGACTTCTTCTATACTGATTACAGCTTCTGCCTGTCCACCGAGCTTCCCTGTACAAGTTCCTTTCGCAGTACTGGCAATCACCGTTTCGAATCCTGCTTTCTCCAGCTCTTCACGGGTCTCAAAAAGTTCCTCATCGCGAAAAACCTGCGGAGCAATAACAAGCAACACCTTATCCATATCCTTTTTGGCGAAAAGTACATCAAAATGGAAGAAGTCGTAACTTGTAGCTGGGTTAAACATTTAAAAAATGCGAAAAGATTCAGCTCAAGTCAATATTCAGGGGAAAGGTAAGTCTTCTCATACCTACGATGCCATAGTTATTGGATCAGGTATCAGCGGTGGCTGGGCTGCTAAAGAATTGTGTGAGAAGGGCCTCAAAACACTACTCCTTGAAAGAGGTAAGGATGTCGTACACCTGAAAGACTATCCAACTGCAACCCAGGCACCCTGGGAGTTTCCGCATCACCTGAAAATGTCTCATGCAGACAAAACTGAAAATCCGGTGGTTTCCAGGTGTTATGCTTACAATGAATCTACAGAACATTTTTTTGTAAAGGATAACGATCATCCCTACATCCAGGAGAAGCCGTTCGATTGGATACGGGGTTATCAGGTTGGTGGAAAATCCTTGCTTTGGGCAAGACAAACCCAGCGCTGGAGCAAATATGATTTTGAAGGTCCAGCAAGAGATGGCTTTGCCGTTGACTGGCCCATCCGTTATGCAGACCTGGAACCCTGGTATGCTCATGTGGAGGATTTTGCCGGAATTTCGGGAAACCGAGACGGACTGGAGACACTTCCGGATGGCGATTACCTGCCGGCCTGGGAAATGAATTGTGTAGAGAAGGATATCGCCAAAAGAATCATGTCGTCATTCAAAGACCGTCATGTTGTGCAGGGTCGCTGCGCGCATCTCACCAAACCCAGACCAATCCATATCGAGCAGGGGCGGGGGCAATGTCAGGCCCGTAGTCTTTGTGAGCGGGGATGCCCTTTCGGAGGGTATTTCAATGCCAACTCCACTACCATACCCTGGGCTGCAAGAACGGGAAACCTGACACTCCGTCCGCAATCCGTGGTTGAATCCATCATCTACGATGAAGCAGCTGGTAAGGCAACTGGTGTTCGGGTGATCGACACACTTACAGGGGAGGCAACCGAGTTTTTTGCTAAAATCATTTTTGTCAATGCCGCCTGTTTCAATACCAACCTGATTCTGCTGAACTCAACATCATCAAGGTTCCCCAATGGTTTAGGGAATGATAACGGACTACTCGGACAGTATATTGCTTTTCACAATTACAGGGGTACAGTTTCAGCGGATATTGATGGACCGGAAGATAAGTACTACTATGGACGCAGACCTACGCAGCCGATGATGCCAAATTTCAGGAACGTCTACAAGCAGGAAACAGATTTTTTAAGGGGATACATGGTCTTTTTTGGAGCAGGACGGCAGAGGGGAACTTCTGAAGACATAGGAGCAGGTTTAAAGGAGGCTCTCTCAGAGGCTGGTCCATGGTCTGTTTCCATGATGATGCAGGGTGAAACCATTCCCAAAGCAGCCAACAGGGTTACCCTCAGCAGGGATAAAAAAGATAAGTGGGGAGTTCCACTGCTTAACTTTTCAATTGATTACGACGACAACGATGTAAAGTCGATGCAGGATTTCCTTCAGGTGGGTTCTGAAATGCTGGAGAAGGCAGGCTGCACAAATATCAGGCAGCACGATAGCAAACAGGCCCCTGGTCTGGATATCCACGAAATGGGTGGTGTCAGGATGGGGCATGATCCCGCTACTTCACTGCTCGACAAATGGAATGCATTGCATCATCGTAAAAACGTATTTGTTACGGATGGGGCATGTA
>JBILSG010000108.1:0-7299 GCA_044372235.1 Chitinophagaceae bacterium | reverse complement strand
TACGAAGGCAATCAATCAGTCTCCAGTCCATGATAAAATCCATTCCGCCATGTCCACCTACATTTTTGGCAATATCTCCAATATGTCTGACGATGGGAGGGGTGTATTTATCGTACATGCCTTTCAACTCCTCTGGTTTCATCCAGGAATGTCCGAGGGCAATTCTTTCTGGTCCAGGATATTTTTGTGCTGCACCCTTGGTTCCACTCACAAGATGTATTCTGGAATAAGGTCTGGGGGATGATACATCATGCTGAACCATCAGTGTCTTGCCCAAATCGGTTTTGATGATGGTTGTATTCATATTACCGCGGTAAGACTTACCAGCATAGGGTTTGAAAAAATCATCATTGGCAGCCAGTTCTTTCAGTGCAGGTGCAAGGGTGAAATCATTGGTACTCATGCTTACGAGGTGATCAAATTTGTCGCCCCTGTTGATATTCATACATTGTGCAATCGGACCCAATCCATGGGTGGGGTACAGATTGCCCTGATGACCTGTATTTTCCTTTAACCGCCACATGTCTGAATATCCTGTTTTATTCAGCAGGTAGTCTTTTCCAAGATCATGAATATAGGCTCCTTCAGCATGTAAAATTTCACCGAACATGCCATTCCTGGCCATATTAAGCGTAAGCAATTCAAAGAAATCGTAGCAGCAGTTTTCAAGCATCATCATGTGCTGCCTGGTCTTTTCGGATGTCTCTACCAGTTCCCAGCATTCGTCTATTGTTTTGGCAGCAGGGACTTCAGATGCAGCATGCTTACCATGTTTCATGGCATAAACAGAAATCGGGGTGTGCAGATGCCAAGGCGTGGTTACATACACCAGGTCAACGTCGTTAGACTCACACAAGGCTTTCCAGCCTTCTTCACCGGTATAGGTTTTGGGAGCAGGTAGTCCTTTTTTATTCAATATTGCCTGAGACTTCTCAAGGTGCTTTGGGTATTTATCGCAAAGGGCAGTTATCTGAACCCCATCAATATAGCTTAATCGGTCAATTGCTCCGGTGCCTCGGCTGCCGGTTCCAACCAGACCGATTCTTACGGTAGTCAACTTTGGGGCAGCAAACCCGCACATATTGAATGGCGCCTGAGCATTTTGCATAGCATGGGCATAGGAATTATTGGGCAGGGCACTTGCAATGGCTCCTGAACCCAGCGCAACGTTGCGCAGAAAGGATCTTCTGTTTGTTGGCATGTTCGTTGTTTTGTGTAAGGATGAAGTTACTGAAAAGCTGTTATAAATTCAACCAGTAATTCAACTTGAATACCAGTGCCCTGTTCTTGTTTTTCATGAAGGGGTCTGTAAAATAATTGTCGCTGTAAACAAGGAACAAGTCACTCATAGGTTTATAGCGCCATTGCAGTCTGCTGTTTATATTAAAATTATTGCGCTGGTTATTATACTGCATAAAAGTTGTCCAGAACAGGTTATTCGTAAAGTTGATTTCAATCCTTGGTGCAATGAGGAAGAGGTTGCTCTTTCCATAAGGGGAAGGAAAATTCAATCTTGCCTGCTGTAGGCTCATGCTGAAATTACCCCAGGGCTGCACCCTGTATGTTGCACTAAACTCATACCTCAGAATTTTACCATTGAAGAAATCCCCCGCCTCGAAATCAGTTCTGAAGTAAAGTTTTTTTCTGCTGTCTGTATTGTAGGTGAGTCCATAGGAAGGAGCTTGGTACCTGCCTGGAGGTAAGGGCATAGCTTCAGTAAACGCGGTGTTGAACAGGAGGTTATTTACATTCTCATGCCTGTGAAAAATCATATTCGAAGTGTTCTTAAAAAAAAGTTGCACCTCGAAATCATGGTTTCTTTCGTTTAAGCCGCCCTCCAGGTTGTAAATCATGAAATTTTCCAGCCGCAGCACCAATTGGTTTAGTGGACCTTTCTTGGGGAAGAAAGTATAACTTATTTCGTTGTAAATCTGGTTAAATCCTTTTCTGATTGAAGTATCAAGGAGGGCATCATAATTAGTGATCCGATTGACGAATCCCATATCTGCGAAATAATTATCTGTTATTTTACCTGCATCAACAATCAGGTTGAATTTTTTGCTCAGGTAACCACCTCCGGCGTTGGTGTAGTGTTGTGGATTGGCAATCGTGGGTTTATAAGATTGATGATGTCCCGCCCAAGCGTTCCACCTGCCAGATTTGTCAATAAATCCATATTCTACACCGGCATTTCTGCCGTAAGCATCCTGGGCATTTCTGAATTTGTGGTTTTCATCCTCAAAACCTTGCCTGTTCAAAAAGTATCCTTTTACAACTGACCTTGCCTGAACCTGCTGATTGAAAGTGATGGCTGTATAGTTTTGGGAAACAGAACCTGCTGTAGAACCTGTTTGCATACTCATGAAGCCAATTCTTGTTTTGGGTGCTATGTTTCCGCTGATACGGGCGCCTGCAAGGATGGGAACTTTATTGGCATCGGCATCGAGTCCGATTGTTCTGGAATAAAAAGGCCTGATTGGCGGAATACCATAACTTGAAAAAAGGTCGTCGTTTTCAAGAAAAAATGTCCTGCGTTCCGGGAAAAATATATCAAAACGGGTAAGGTTAGTAACCTGCCTGTCAACTTCAACCTGTGAAAAATCGGGATTGACTGTCAGGTCAAGGTTTAGAGAGGGGGTGAGGGCAATTTTGGCATCGAAGCCGCCATTTATTTTACCTTTTGCAGGAAGCGGAGTCTCCCTGTCTGATGCTACTGATCCTGTTGTATAGGGAATCAATGAAATATTTGTTCCTGGTGAAGTAGGAGCCTTATCCCACATAATGGCACCGGAATATCCGAAGTCAAAAAAGCTGAAATTCAGTGGCATGTCTGTCCAGCTGGAATATTCATTGTTTTTAAGGTCAGAACGCAGGATATTCAAGCCCCACCTTTTATTTCCCTCTTTGAACCTCAAAGTGCTGAATGGAATGGCAATCTCGGCAATCCAGTAGGTTTCATGCCGACTGGTAGCAGAAAACCATTTGTTGTCCCAGCTGAAGCTCATCTGTTCGTCAGATTGCCCAACAGTAACCAGGTCTTCTGTTTGCACATTATATGGGGTTATCGAGAAAATAAATCCGTTGGTGCGCTGGTTAACAGGGTCAATAGCAATGGAAACGGCATCACTTTCATACATGCCCTGATCTCGTTTCAGGGTCTGTGCAATGTAGAAATTGGTATCCAGAGCCTTTATGCCGATATAGATGAATTCTTCGTCATGTGTAAACCTGACTTCTGTCTGCCTTTTGGGTCTTCCCTCATCATTGGGCCACTTCATGAAAAAGTCTTTGGCAATACCGGCATTTTGCCAGGCTGCTTCATCAAGTATGCCATCAATTTTAATAATATCAGGTGTTTTGCTGATTTGAACTTGAAATTGTTCTTGAAACTGCATGCCATTTTGGGCATTAAGCTCTATGGAAAGAAAAAAAACAGCTAAGAGTATCAGAAGTCTGTTGGGTTGCATTTAAAGCGTTAAGATTACAAAAATCGCAAATTAATGCCAATTCTGAAGCAAATTCATGCAAGTGGAAAGGGCTAGTGATGAGTGGAGTTTTTATTTTTTCGTAATTTGGCAGATGTTTTACCGGTTTGGGTGGGCCCTGATGTGGCTGACTTTTAAAATTTTCTTCAGGAGGATTGATGTAGTTGGGTTGGATAAACTGCAAAAAGCTAATCCTTCCATACTCATTGCCAACCATCCGGCATCATTTCTGGATGCCATGGTGCTGGCTGTTTTCCTGCGTCGGTCTCTCTATTTCTATGTCAGAGGGGATATTTTCAGTCACCCCCTGGCTTACAGGGTTCTTACCATGCTGCACATGATCCCGATCTATAGCAGGGAACACGGTACAGAAAACCTTGAGCGCAACAAAAGAACCTTCGACCGTGGAAGGAAATTATTATCACAGGGAAAATTACTTCTTATTTTTCCGGAAGGATTCAGCAGACAGTCCAAGCAGCTGGAAACATTTAAAAAGGGTGCTGCTCGGGTAGCATTGCAGACTGCTTTTGATGATGGATTTGCCGGGGAGCTTTATATTCAGTCTGTTGCCATCAATTATTCAAGCCACAGCCGGGGAGCCAATCTGTTTATTCGTGTGGGTGAAAACATGGCGATGTCATCTTTCCGGGATTTATACAAGACATTTCCGGCGCAGGCCGTCAATAAGCTCAATGCTGCGATGCAGCAGCTGTTTGTTCAGAATGTCATCCATGTTGCGAAAAGCGAACATACCCCCCATGCCGAATTCCTGATGAATATGTTGTATCACCTGCCAGGCTTTGAACCAGGAAATTTCTTCAGCAGTTCCAGGCTTATCTGTGAATCACTCAGCTCAATGGATGAAATTACTTACAAGGAGCAACAGGATTTATTAGCCAACTACCGGTTCAGGCTGATGAAATATCCGCTAAACGACCAATCCCTGTCTCAAACGGAGTTGTCACTGAATGAAACTATCAAGTTAATCCTTTTATTTCCGGTCTTCATAGCAGGATTCCTAATTGGAGCACTGCCCTTATGGGCTTCCAGGCGTATTGCAGATAAAACTGTCACCCGAATTGATTTCTTTACGAGTGTGCACAGTGGGGTTCTTGGATTTGCAGGATTAATATGGTGGGCATTGATCAGTGTTATTGCATGCTTCGCCGGTGGAGTAATCTGGATAGTTCCATTTCTATTTACCCCCGTTTATTGGCTGGGAGCTTGGCGCTGGTGGCAGATTTGGGAAAAGCTGTCAGCAAAAAGAAAATTCAATTATTACAATAATCTGGATCCACAATTTGTACGCGGACTCCTTCAGGTAAGGCAAAAGTTAATCCCTCAGTAAATCAGGTCTCCGCTCTGTTGTTCTTGCTACAGCCTGTTCAAACCGCCATTCTTCAATTTTGCGGTGATTGCCGCTCATGAGCACTTCGGGAACCTTCCAGCCACGGAACTCTTCGGGTCTGGTATACACTGGCGGTGCAAGTAAATTATCCTGAAATGAATCAAACAAAGCTGAAGTTTCGTCGTTAAGTACACCCGGAATCAATCGTCCCACTGCATCCACAATAACAGCAGCCCCCAGCTCCCCGCCACTCATCACAAAGTCACCGATTGAAATCTCGCGGGTGATGAAGTGATCCCTAACACGTTGGTCAATGCCTTTATAATGTCCGCAAATAAAGAGGAGGCTGCCTTTCAGCGACAGGGAGTTGGCTATTTGCTGGTTAAAGGTCTCTCCATCAGGAGTGAGGTAAATGATTTCATCAAAATGAAAATCCCTGTTGAGTTCTTCAATGGCATTGACGAGCGGTTCACACATCATCACCATTCCTGCTCCACCGCCAAACTGATAATCATCAACCATCCCGTATTCATTCACAGCCCATTTCCGGAGATGGTGAACGGTAATATGTAGCAGCCTCTTTTCTGCAGCCCGCTTCATGATGGAATGGGCAAAAGGGCTTTCAAGCAATTCAGGTACAACACTGATGATGTGAATATTCATGCTTAATTTTTATTCTCCCATGAAGTCCCCGAGGTCCCTTCTTTCTTTTTTGGTTGGTCTTCCGATTTTCGACAATCGTTTTCCCGAATGAAAACTCGAAGCCTGATAGGCAACCCTTTCTTTTTCTTCAGGAGGTGTAAGGTCTTCGTAATTTTTAATGGCTTCTGAATACTGAACCCTGGTCATTAAAAGTCCGGTTACCTTGATAATCCATCTTTTGTCGTCAGTTTTCACTTCATAAATGTCCTCAATCCGCACAACCCTGGATGCTTTCAGCGATTCCCCGTTTAATTTTACCCTCCCTTTTTCGCATGCCGTTGAGGCTAGCGTGCGGGTTTTGAATAACCGGATCGCCCATAGGTATTTATCGAGCCTGAGTTTTTCCTTTTCCATTCATCAAATTACTGGGTCAATTACAAAATTAGCCAATTGACTATAAACGAAGTTTCTTAATTTGAACTTTCAAGTAATTCATATGAAAAAGAGTATATCCTGTTTGATGGTTTTTTGTTTTATCATTTTTGCAGGCCCGGATCTTGTTGCGCAATCAAAACTGCAATGGACTGAAGACGGGCGGGCATTGATCAGGCTAAAGAAAAATGCGTTGGTAGAGGAGTCTGCTGAAACAGGAAAAGACCGAGCTATTATTATTAACGAAAAGGATTTTGGTCAGACAGATGTATTTAAAAATATAGATGATTTCCTCTGGCATCCTGCTTCAGCACAGTTGCTTGTTTTCAACAATACCGCCCGGGTGTGGCGTTACAATACAAAAGGGGATTACTGGATTTTTGATAAGGGTTCTAAAAAGTGGTTTCAGCTGGGAAAGGGGTTGCCTGCGCAGTCTCTTATGTTTGCAAAAATTTCTCCAGATGGGAAGCGGGTGGCTTATGTATCTCAATACAATATTTATGTAGAGGAGATTGCAACAGGTAAGCGTAAGGCGTTAACTTCAAATGGCAACAGGAGGCTGATAAATGGAACATTTGATTGGGTATATGAGGAGGAGTTTGCCTGCCGCGATGGTTTCAGGTGGAGCCCTGATGGCAAGAAAATTGCATTCTGGCAGGTTGATGCCGAAGGGACAAAGGATTTCATGATGATGGATAACCTCGCCGGTGTTTATTCAAAACCTATTCCTGTTGAATATCCCAAAGTGGGCGAGTCTCCGTCGGCTGTTCGGATTGGTGTAGTGGACATCGCAACAGCTCAGATAAAATGGATGGGTATCCCAGGTGATGCCCGTCAGCATTATCTGCCACGCATGGAATGGGCTGGTAATGCAGAATTGATCGTGCAGCAACTCAACCGCAAACAGAATCAGAGTGTATTGTATCTGGCAAAAACAGGTACAGGTGTCAGTCTGGCTACATACAAAGAGGTGGATGAAGCGTGGATTGATATACTGCCATCGGTGGATGATGATTACAGTTATGGTGGTTGGGACTGGCTCAATAATGGAAAGTCTTTTTTATGGATGTCTGAAAAAGACGGGTGGCGTCATCTTTACAATGTTTCCCGCAGTGGCAAGGAAGAAGTTTTGATTACCAGAGGAAATTTTGATGTTATTGAAATTGCTGCTGTCAAAGAAGCAGAGGGATATGTTTATTATTATGCTTCACCAGATAATGCAACTCAGAAGTATTTGTATCGCTCCAGATTAAACGGTGAAGGCGCTCCTGAACGGCTGACTCCCCTGGCACAACCCGGCACACATGTTTATACCATCTCTCCCTATTCAGATTTTGCTATTCACAGCTTCTCCAACCACAAGGTGCCCTATATCACGGAATCAATCTTTTT
>JBILSG010000107.1:0-7301 GCA_044372235.1 Chitinophagaceae bacterium | reverse complement strand
AGGGGTGGCTCCGCGAAGCGGAGACGGGGTGGTTAATTGCACACCTTAGATGAACTGCTGCCGAATGCTGTCGATGCAGCGAACATCCACGATGGAAACTTTTCCGTCCTGGACATCCGGAAACATTTCTTGGGGTAAAAATTCAAGGTCCACCACCGGATGTGGTGGGTTGATAAAAAGGTTGATGAATTCAATCGCAATTTCTTTCTCCCGCCACGGCGGGCAGGCTTTCCCAAAGATCCTTTTGAAAATGGGATCAGCCAGCGGACTCAACAGTTTTCTCATCCCACAAAGTTGTCTACCATCTCAAACTTGGCAAGGGGAAAAAATACGGGAGTAGAAGGAGATTTTAACACTTTATCATTCATAAGAATTATAGGATAGTGAAAAAGCATGCCATAATCTGAAGGGGTTCCTAAAATCAATAAACTTAATTTTTTAACTTATTTCTAATTCTGTCATTTAAAAGGCTTAACAAAGTAATCAAATGGATTCATTGTCATTCCTGTAGGAATAATTAAATTGAAAAGAATTTTAATTAAACAAAATATCTATAATCAAATGGAAAAAGCTTTGGATGCACTTTTGAAGTTTAGGGATGAAAGAAATTGGAAACAATTTCACAATCCCAAAGATTTGGCTATTGCTATTCAATTGGAGGCTTCTGAACTACTGGAAGAATATCTTTGGAAAACAAGCGAAGAGGGGAATGTTGATAAAATTAAAGACGAGCTAGCAGATGTTATTTCATATATTCTTCTATTTGCAAAACATTATGAGATTGACCTTGAAGAGATTATATTAGAAAAAATTGAAAAAAATAAACTGAAGTATCCGGTTGAAAAATCAAAAGGTAATGCTAAAAAGTATAATGAATTATGAGTTTGTCTTTTGAATTATCAATAGAAGTTTCAGAACAATATCCTTTTCACAAGGACTCACTCAACACAATTGAACAGAATCCTTGGGTGAAAAATCAATGGCCTTTGGTTTATTTCATTCAAAATGAAAAAATAAAGACTGCATATGTAGGTGAATCCACTAATGCACTAAGTCGTATAAAAAACCATCTAGGTAATCCTGAACGTTGTAAGCTCGATACAATTTCAATTATTGGCTCTGACAAATTCAATAAATCTGCCACACTTGACATAGAGTCAAATCTGATTCAATACATAACAGCTGAAGGAACGTATAACCTTCAAAATGGCAACTATGGATTAATTAACCATAATTATTACCAACAAGATCTTTACAAAGATCTGTTTAAAGAGGTTTGGAATAAACTCGTTGAGCGGAAAATTGTAACAAAATCGTTAACTGAAATTGAAAACTCCGAACTATTTAAATACTCCCCTTATAAAGCACTCAATGAGGATCAATATAATTCGGTTCTAGAAATCATAGATGGATTAACAACTAAAAATTCGAGCAGAATATTTGTAAGCGGAGGTGCAGGTACTGGGAAAACAGTTCTTGCTACATACTTAATCAAACTATTGACATCAGACATTATAGAATTGCAATCAGATGATTACAATGAGGATGAGTTAAAAGAAATTAAGTTTGTAAGAGAATTTAAATCAAAATACCCAAATGCTAAAATTGGCTTAGTGGTGGCAATGACATCCCTTCGTGAATCTCTTGAGAATGTTTTCAAAAAAATACCTGGTTTAAAATCATCAATGGTTATTAATCCTTCAGATACTTTCAAGTTAAATGAAAAATATGATTTGTTAATAGTTGATGAAGCACATAGACTGAGGAAGTATAAGAATATCAGTTGGATGGGTGCTTTCAAAAAAAACAACCAAAAGTTAGGATTAGATGATAGTGGTACCGAATTAGACTGGATAATCGCAAATAGTAAAAATCAGTTGTTCTTTTACGATTCTGCTCAGTCAGTAAAACCTTCGGATGTTGATTCAGAAAAGTTTAATAATCTCTTAAGTGATAAAAATTCATTACGTTTTGAATTAAAATCCCAAATGCGTGTCAAGGGAGGCAACAATTACATTCAATTTGTTGATGACTTATTAAATATCAATAGACAAGGTAAGACGAAGTATCAAGAAGAGAATTACGAATTACTCGTTTTCGATAATTTCAATGACTTACATTTCGAGATGAGCAAGAAAGAGAACGAATTCGGTCTTTGTAGGACGATTGCAGGATATTCTTGGCCATGGAAGTCAAATCCAAAACTAAATCCAACACCACCACCCACCATAACTGATATTGAGTTAGATGGCTTAAGTTTTAAATGGAATTCCACCGATAAAGATTGGATTAATTCATCCAATGCGTTCAATGAAATAGGATGTATTCATACCACACAAGGATATGATTTAAATTATGCCGCTGTGATATTTGGCAAAGAGATAGATTTTGACAAACACACAAAATCTTTAATAATTTACCCAGACAAATATTTTGACATAAATGGTAAGAAAGGCGTTTCCGATCTTAATGTTCTTAAGTCATACATAATAAATATTTACAAAACTATTATGTACCGCGGCATAAAAGGAACATTCATTTATGCATGTAATCCGAGTTTGCGAGAATATTTAAAGGGCCATATTGAAACTTACAAAAAGCAAATACCATTCAGAATTCTCCGTAATGAAGAGGTTAAGCCATACGTTAATAGTGTTCCTTTAGTAGACATTTCTGCTGCAGCAGGCAATTTCAGTGAATTGCAATCTCACACTGAATTAACATGGATAGAGCCTCCATTCAATATTTCAGCTAAAAAAGGATACTTCGTTTGCAAAGTGGTTGGCGAATCAATGAATAAAAGAATCCCGAATGGTTCATATTGTTTATTTAAGCAAGATGAAGGTGGATCAAGAAATGGGAAAATTGTATTAGTTGAATCAACTTCAATAAATGATTCAGAGTTTGGTTCAGGATATACAGTTAAAGAGTATCATAGTGTAAAAGCTGTTTCTAATGAAGGATGGAAGCACGAGTCCATAAGACTTAAGCCATTATCTAATTTGGAAGCATATGAAGACATCGTTTTATCAGAAGACGACCTATTAAATTTTAAAGTTGTTGGAATTTTTGACAGAGTAATCGAATAACCCATGCAGCAGTCACTCACATTGCCAAGTCGCACAAGATGTCACACAAGCCAGAACTTGGCAAAGAGTGTACCTGCCCTAACACAAGACAAGTTCAATTTTTTTCTTCCCTCCCTTCGGTATTTTATTTTTTTCACAACCCACAGCCGACACAAAACCAGCTGGACAAAAACAGCGTAAACCTTTACTGGCAGTGTAAGTGTCCCGCCTTGGAGCTGGACCTTGACTTCGAACTGTTTCATGGTGGTGATTTTGCAAATGTTGAGTTGAGTTTTGGAAATTTTGTTTCCATTATTCACGTTGATGGGATTTCCGTACATAGGTTTAAATTTTGATCTGGTCTTTCAAGTATCCCTAATATTGGTCTTTAGAAAATTGGATTGATTTGGAAACAAAATTTCATACGCCTGACAATATCTTCGCTTCTAAAGCTCATCTATGCGAAAACTGATCCTACTTCTATTGATTATTCCCATTGCATTGCTCACTTACTTGCATTGGGATGCGTCAGTTTATGTAATGCCTGTAGAAGGGGCCACACGTTCGAGTTACAGTCAGCAATCCTTTTGGGCCTATCCCTGGGGTACTTCGGGGCATCACAAAGGGGTTGACATTTTTGCAAAAAAGGGAACACCAGTGCTTGCTGCCACCCGGGGTATTGTTGTATTCAATGGGGTATTATCCAAAGGCGGCAATGCTGTCTTGGTTATGGGTCCTTGGTTCCGGAACCATTATTATGCTCACCTCGACCAGTCGCAGGTAAGCCTTTTCCAATTTGTTTCGGCAGGCGACAGAATCGGATCAGTAGGCACTACGGGCAACGCCAAAGGGAAACCTCCGCACTTGCATTATTCCATCGGTACCATGATTCCCAGATTTGGAGAAGGTGTTTCGGGTATCAAAAGATTCTATTATGATCCTACTCCTTATTTGAATAAGGCGGCAGGTAAGTAATCTATAATTTTGAATGCAATTAAGATTGGAATGCGCAGGATATACCTTGGAGTTTTCTTTGTCCTTTTTCTTGGTTTCATTGTTGTTTATTTCATTGTCAGCCGATCTGATTACCGGGAAGGTGTTATCGTTTTGTCACATTACCTCTTTGGCAACGGTAGTGACTTGATATTGGAGTCAGATTATCTGCCACGGTCACCTGTTATTCGGAACCGGTTGAAAACCATGAAAATTGGAGAAAAACAAAGGGTTTCTTTCAGGCAAAAGCAGGATTGGCGTTTGTCTTATGCTATCAATGGTTTTGAGCTGATGAAAACATCATCGGGATTTTCGATCCACCAATATATTGCATTTGATACAACAGGTACTGTTTATACAGATGTCAAGACCATCTTTGGTAAGGTCAGGGTTTATGACAACTGGGTGCATACAATTGGGGGAAATCCATTTCATCTGTATTACCTATACGGAAAGTAAATTAACAATCCCTTATTGTGTGAGTTTTAAACCACCCCGTCTTCCGATTCGCTTCGCTCTCGGAATCCACCCCTCCTATCCCTTCGCGTTGCTTCGGGCAGGAGGGGAATTTTTTGAGGATAAAACTACTGGATAATGTTTTATTCACGGTTTAAATCAAAACAGATTCGAGATTTTAGAACTATGAAACAATCGAATTTGAAATGCATGCAAAACTTTCGTCAGTTGCTCAGAAATAAGGGTACCTATGCTGAAGGAAAAATTATGTATTGAATTGGACGGGCAACCACACTTCACCCAATCTGGAAGGTTTAGAGATTTGGGAAAAACAAGCTATTTAGAAAATCAACGAATCTTTGTGTTACGGTTTGAAAACAAACTCGTATTTGAAAACCTGGAATTTGTTTTAAATACAATTCAAAACAAGTTTAAAAAAATTTCAACTTCCCCTCCTGCCGTGAGCGAAGCGAACGGATAGGAGGGGCTCCGAATCCGGCGAAGCGGGATGAGTGAGGGGTGGTTAAAAAACTCATGCGTGTGTGTTTTTAACCACCTCAACATGCTTGTTTAAATTTTTAACTACTCCGTCCTGCCTACCGCCAGGCAAGCATATCCATGCGGTCAGGTTTACCCACCGAAGGTCGGAGAGGAGTATTTAAATTGTTTTTTGTAAACCTATTTTAGTAAAGTCATTCCTTTACCACAGGAAAAAGGAGTCTCCCCCAATCCTTTTCGGGATTGAGCATGATGATGTCTACAATCACGGGGATGAGCATTTCGAGGATGCGGCAGCCGTCTTTGACGGTTTTCCTGTTCAATCCGCTTTTGTAGGTTGAGCCTCCGTGAATGAGTTGGTTGCGCAGGATGTATAATCTGTTGAGCAGGATTTCTAAGACACCAGATACATTGTTGGCAGACAAGTATTTGATAGCCTCTTCATTGGAATTCTCGAAACTTGTTTTCCAAGATGATATGTCGCCGCGTTGGTAATCCCAGAACCCCCGGTAGACATATTGGTTGTTGAGCAAAATCCTGATAGCCCCTGAGAATTTTTCCCATAGCAAGTTGAAAATCCGTTGTTCATCATCCGAATCAACCAGCGTTTGTATGAAAATCTTAAATCTCCCCCTTTCGGTTTTAATATTTTCCCCAACACCATCCATGGCATAGCAGGCATTGAGCGCAATCCATAGCGTGATAAAATTGAGGTCATCATCGCCAGACTGTTTTTCTGCGCATTGCAACCAGCTGATGGAACGGTGCAGCCTGATCCGAATATCTTCAGGGCATTCAGTTCGCTGCCCCAGTCTGCGTTTTAGGGTTGAGGATGAAATGGTGGTGTTTGTTGGCATGTATCATAGATTTAACATAAAATAACAAATTACGATTTCACGGAAATCAGCAGCTGAAATTTAAAATACTCGGCTTACACCTCTTACACTAAACCAAAATATCCATTAAATCCTGTTGTTATCGGCTCTCCAATGCTGAATAGATTGCTTGATGGATTTGCCAGACAAATTCTCTGCAGCTGCCTTGGCTGCCAATGCAGGAAATTCATCATCACTGGCAAAACGCAATGCCACAATTTGTCCGGTCCGCAACCTGCTATCAAGAGGCTTTCCGGTCAAGATGAAATGACGCAGACTTTCTTCTGCGCGGATGGCCCTGTCTTGCGCTTTCAAGGCATAACCTCTGACCAGCCAGCCCAATATCAACAGAATGAAAAAAACAAGCATCAACAAGGAGGCACTGTAAGCATTTTCAGGAGCTGAGTTGCTATAGTTGATGATGCTGCCAATCAACCCGATCAGCACAAGTGGTGCAGTAACGAAGTGGTATAAGCCATGGTAACGGGCATGGTTGCTGAAGTTCTGTTCTTGCATGGGAAAATGTTTTTTCAAATGTAACCCAAATCAAACGAATGCTGTAAAGCATTACCCGTTAATCTTACAATTGTTAGATTATAAGATTTCCATGTCCTTTTGCATTGTATGATAAAGAGATGACGAAGTTGTTTTTATTGTTAATTTCAGGTCATGAATCTGACCAATGCAGTTTTCGTTACCGGTGCCGGCATCTCTGTAGAATCGGGCATTCAACCCTTTCGGGGAGCCAGTGGCATTTGGGAAGAAAATCCCATGGAGATGGCCACTTACCGGAAATTCATCACTGATCCAGCATCGTTTTTATCCTGGTACTATAAACGCTTTGTTTCCTGCAGGCATGCATTGCCCAACATCACCCATGAAACACTTGCGCAGCGGGGGTACCGGGTGATAACCCAAAATATAGACGGACTCCATCGCAAAGCAAATCATCCGGAAGAATTGTTGATTGAAATCCATGGATACATCGAGCAAAAAAGGCAAGTGGATGCAATCAGCAGGTTGGAATTGATTCAGGCAAACTGGGATAAAGTGGATGAATCGCGGCTCGTTGAATCGCTATTTGAACTATTTCAAATTGATCCTTCCGGAGAAATTAATCCGGAGAAATCGCTTCGTCCGCATATTCTTTTATTCGATGAATACTACACAGAACTGTACCAGATACAAAAAGCCATGCAGTGGGTGAATGATTCTGACACGGTGGTGTTTATGGGTACATCCAACGCAGTAGGCATTACTGCAGGGATCCTTGCTATGGCTGTTGATCAGCAAAAGCAAATTGTAGTGGTTGATCCTGCACCAGTCAGTTCACTCTGTGTTCCCGGAGCGAAGGTTTTTGAAATGAAGGCTACTGCTTTTTGGGATGTCATTCAATAAGTATTATAATCAA
>JBILSG010000106.1:0-7311 GCA_044372235.1 Chitinophagaceae bacterium | reverse complement strand
ATTCCAAGCTGTGTTTGCAACACCCTGGGCACTGCAAACTGCTGCGGAGAATACATCTTCGTTACTGAAGTAATATAAAACGGACCAGCCCAGATAGACTGGCCATCTTGAATTTTTTTCGAAGCCTGGACTGTAAAAAAATAATGGAACGTTGGTTTAAGCTGCCATTCGGTTCTGACCGCTGCATGGTAAATACCATATCCAACCGAATGCCCTCCAACCCTTGATTGTGCCACACCTGCCGCAGCCTGAATATGTTGCCTCCAACGCTTATTGAACTGATGGGTGAGGTTGAAATACGGATAGTATTTGATGTAAGCGGATTGATTTTGTGCTGAGTTAATGTCTGAATAATTGCGCTCTCCAACAACAATGAACCCATTCATGAACTGATACCTGACCGGTTTGGTAATCCACGACAAGTGTGTTCTTGCAGTTTGCCTGAAATGGCTGAAATCCTGAACCAAAGATGCTCCTGTCAACTGCATCACATCCTTCATCTTGTCTATGCCGTAACCTGATTCAAGTTTCAGGATACCATTTCTGAATTTAAAATATGCTTCATGCCCAGCCTGCATAATGAGCTGTGATTCATCGCCACGCAGGTCATCAGTCTTTGTAAGATAACCTGTTCTCTTTTGTTGCATCAGCGTTTGATGCTTTTTGTATTTAACAATAAACTGAAAGGTTGAACTGTACATTCCTTTTGGATCACGCTCGTATAAAAGCTTTCCCTGAAATCCGCTGCTGCCCAAATCATGATTTGTACTTCTCTGAAACTGGAAGTTATTTGCAGGAAAGTAAATGTGTTCTTCGGATTCATTCTCTTTTATTTGTCTGCCCAGGGATTGTGCAATTATTTTGAGACGCCTCAGAGAGTCCAGTGACATAGATGTCATAAGCTCAGTTGATTGCTCCCTGTTAAACAGCTGATATGCTGGAGGTAGAAAATCTTGCGCCTTGGTATTTACGCGGGGCATGCTAATCGCAGAGTAGTCGCTCCAAAGATTAAACTCATCTGAAAACTTTGTTACGTATTGCTGAGTCAAACTTATGTTGCCCGCTGAAGCAAACATCAAAGTTTTTAGTTCTTTGCGCAACAAAAAAAGATCAACATTCACCTGTTGCTTCTTATATCCACCGGATGGATGCAGTGTTACGCTGGGTTTATTGCGGTCTTTTTGATTGATGACGAGATTCACTGCAAGCTGATCTGATGTTTGAACATCCTGCAGGATTTTTTTGGACTGATGTTTTTCAATAACCTGAACCTGACGTATCAACTCAGCTTTCAATCTGTTTGTCAGCAAACCATATTGCTCACCAGTTAGATCATCCCCATCTATCATGACCCTGCTGATTTCCTTTCCGTTGTAATGGATCCGTCCGTTTTCATCCACGCTAAATCCAGGTATCTGATTCAACAAAGCTGATAACCTGAAAGTTGCTGCAGTCCTGTACCTGGCTGCATCATACATCACCGTATCTCCCTTTCTTCCGGCAACCGGTAACCTCAACTTTATCAAAACAGGCGAAAGGTCCCTGATATGAAGCGAATCAGGAATCTTATTTTGCCTGTCTTGCTGTGCAACAACTTTCAGGGTCAGCATGCTACTGACCAGAACCATCCCCACAAACAGACGGATCCATACTACTAATCTATCTTCTCCCACGCGTTAATTTTTAACTGAGGTACGGTCTGACATCCCACACAACCTGCATTCGACTGTGCCGCCATGGAAGCCTGCAGCCGGCTGAACATTTTCTTTACATATGCTGCATAGCCATTGAAGCCCTGTAAATCATGGTTTAATTTTCGTTGGAAAAACACTTCATCAAAGCCTCTTTGCACTTCTATTGTTGAAACCCATGTCAGGTGCCAGTAATCATGATCATCATAAGCCTCTAAAATCATTCCGGGTAAACCTCCCAGTTTCCATGGTCCGTCTGAATTGGCGACCGAGGGTGCATACCAGGCAGTATATCCTCTTCCCTTGAAAAAACCCACCGCTTTACTGCAGGGTATGCCCCCGATCATTTTTTCTTCAGCTATCAATTGCCATTGCATGGGAAACATAGTATCTGCATACCAGTGCGAACGCTGATTAAAATCCGAGAACTCAAACAACATGGTTTGTGATGCATGATCTTTATAGACGGTAAACATGCTGTCTGGCCTGAGATTCAGGGTGTTTCCCTGGAGACCGTTTTCATGTATTCCTTCCTCTTTCATTGTAAATAAAGAACGTTCTCCCTGAACTATCAACCTGGCTTCAAAAATTCTGGTATTATCTCCCCGGCCAAAACTGCTGTTGAATTTTCCCTGGTAAAAATATATCCGGGATTCCTGTGCAAAGCATTTTGCTGTAAAAAACAAAATGCAAATAAGCTGTATGATTTTGTTATGCATAAATTTATTTTATGAATGAATGACGCAATATCCGGCTGTTTACATGATTACACCTGCGTACAGACGCAGTGCTGATTTCAAACAAGCTGCCGCAGTGACCTGCGCTTTCTCACAACTTGGATCTGTTACGGTACAACTGATTTCAGCTTCAATCGGACCCAGATCTACTTTACCCTTGAGCGTTACACTGCAATCCAGTACGGGCAAACTGACATTGCTTTTTCCCATTGCCACTGTCACATTTTCAATCTGATGTTCTTTTTGCTTTCCTGTTTCCTTCTCCACATTTTCAGATGCCTGCGTTAGGAAAGCTGCGAGCATCCACATCATGGTCAAAATCAATTTTTTCATACAATTTGTTTTAACTGGTTATTCATTGGTCCGGATATTGCGTCATACAGCTGCAACAACAACTGTAACGTAAAAGTAATACCGCTGCAAAAAGTCAGAAAGGGTTAAACAACAGTTCTCTGAGAGATTAAAACATGTTTTTCCGGGTTATTTCACCATCATACAAAAGCACTTTTTGTTATGCTGAAAATTTAATGTGCAAGAAGAAATACTTTTACCATGACACATTTAAAAAATGACGAAACGGATGATTGCCATCAATTAACTTTGCAGGCATCATGGGTCAGAAAAAACTAGTCCGCTTTGCAGAAATAGCCACCTTCAGTCATGTCTTACAATACCCAGAAAACATGTCTGGACAGTGGCATAGTTACTTTAAAAACAATCACCCCATAACGCTGGAACTGGCTTGTGGCAAAGGAGAATATGCTGTGGGATTAGCCTCACTTTACCCTGAGAGAAATTTCATCGGAATCGATGTGAAAGGAAACAGAATCTGGGTAGGTGCAAAACAGGTGCTGGAAAAAAATCTGGACAATGTTGCATTCCTGCGTTCCCAGATTGGTATGATCAACAGTTATTTTGCAACTGATGAAGTTGATGAAATATGGATTCCTTTCGCAGATCCACAACTACGCATATCAAAGTCGAAAAAAAGACTGACACATCCGGGCTTTTTGAGAAAATATAAACAAATACTCAAACCCGGTGGTTATATCCATCTGAAGACTGATTCTCCTGTGCTTTACAACTTCACAAAAATGGTGATCAGTTTGTACGGATTAACTTTGTTTGAAGATAGCAAGGATATAAGCCTGGATCTTCCACAAAACCCGGAATTGTTGATAAAAACACACTATGAGGGGTTAAACATTGCTAGGAGCAACAGGATACATTACCTTAAATTCGCACTAACCGGTAATCTGGATCCTGCATTGGATGATGAACTGTCTGAAATGGTCAGGGAAACTGAAAAAGATTCACAGGAAGGGGCAATAAAACATGAAGAAGAAACTGATTGAGGGAGAACACTTTTATTACAATGAGCAAGGCTATATGGTGCTCACAGCCAAATACCATTTGGATAATGGAAACTGTTGTGGTAACGGTTGTCTGAATTGTCCGTATGATCATATCAATGTTCCGGAAGCCAAACGAACTGCCATACGCAAGGAACAGATGGAATTCCAAGAAACACAGTCAGCCAACAAATAAGCAAGTTTCGTATTCAGGTTGAGAGTTCCTTTTCCGGATCCCAGCATATTTTCCTGAAATCCACAACCTGATTATCCTTTATCAGTATACCCTCCTTTTCAAGCAATTCCTGCATGGCAGTGGGAGTTTCAAAATGGTGTTTTCCTGAGAGTAAACCATTGCGGTTGACAACCCGGTGGGCAGGGACCTGTTCTACCGACTGATGAGAAGCGTTCATAGCCCAACCCACCATTCTCGAAGAAAGTCCAGAGCCAAGATACTTCGCTATACTGCCATAATTGGTTACTCGCCCCGGTGGAATGAGTCTGACAACTGCAAAAACATCCTCAAAAAAATTCCGGTTGCTTTTTACTGTACCCTCGTCCCTTTTAACTTGTCCCTTCTTTTTACTAGGCATAATACGGACTAATCATCCAGTAAACAACAACGCCTGTAACAGAAACATAAAACCAAATTGGCCATGTTATCCGCGCCAGTTTTGTGTGTTGAGGCCATTCAGCTATCAATGCCCTGTAGCTCGTGTATAAAATGAAGGGGAGGATTATAGCTGCGAGAAGGATATGCGTTATCAGAATAAAGTAATAGACATATTTTATTGTGCCGGTTCCGCCAAATGTAGTGGAGTCTGAAAGAAGGTGGTGACAAATGTAAGACACCAAAAACAAGAAAGACAAAACCATTGCAGACAACATCACTTTCTTGTGCAGTGCATAGTTGCTGCGTTTAACTGCCAGCAATCCTACAAGCAGCAGAAAAGAAACCGCAGAATTGATCAGTGCATTGATTTTTGCAAATACATGAACATCGAAGGGTAATTCAACATCCAGCTTGACGCGTGAAAGGAATACCACTGCTACAAAAACAATGATGGAAAATAAGATGATGAGCACATTGGCTCTTTTATCGTTTTTCTGAAGTGATGCAGGTAACATATATCAATGTTGAATTTACTTTCTAAATAGGTTTCTTTTTTTCTTTTTGTCTCTTTCCATGTTCAGCAACACAACATCCTTGATAAGTTTATCGAGGTTTGTACTGTCCAATCCATTATACCAGCCTCTTACTACCTTATCCTTATCCAGCAGAAAGAAATTTTCTGTATGTATAAATCCGGTGTCTATATTACCGTTTGCAGCAATGCTGGCTTTGAACTCAGACAGTGCAATATCATAAATTTCTTTCCTGTCACCAGTTAACAACCACCAGGTATCATGGTCTATACCGAATTTATCACCATATGCTTTAATTCTGGCCACACTGTCACGCTCCGGATCAACTGTGAATGACACAAAGCGAACAAGGCTATCCGTCTTCTTAAAGGCGGTCTGGAGCTTTTTCATGTTGCGTGTCAGAGTTGGACAAATAGAAGGACATGATGTAAAAAAGAAATCTGCTATAACAATTCTTCCTTCCAGATCCTGCAAACCAACTTCTCTTCCAAACTGATTCTGCAGCTTGAAAGGTCTGATTTTATGCCATTGTGTATCATTAACCTCTCTACCTTTTTCCTGTTTAACTAAAACAGTGTCATAAAAATAACGACGTGGCATTTTAATAGCATCCCTGCTGAGACTGCTCACAAACAGGTAACTGGCCAGGGGAAGCACTGTTACCATGATTAGGGTGATAATCTTTGTTCTTTTCATGTATAATATATAAACAAAAAAAGCACCTCCGGGTTTGAATCCGGAAGATGCTTATCTATATTTTCTTTAAAATCACTAATGCTTTTCTCCAGCACCGTGTGCAGCAGGTGCAACATTTTCAACAGCAGGCTTATTGTATGTATTACGGAGTGTCTTCCATGAATTGCCATCCCACAGGAAAGCTGCAATAAACCAGATGAATAAAAGAAGTGGAACAACGATAGTCATGATCATGTTCTTCAGTTCATCTCCGAGGTGCATAAAAATGCCCACTATGTAAAACGCCTTGGCTAGAGAGAGAATAACGATAACCCCTTTCAAAAAGAGTTTCAAACCCTCAGCCATTGGCCATGCATACATCGCAAGACCCATACCCAGTTCAATGATTGTGATAACTGAAAGTATGACTGTTGTTTTGATGATTTTCTGAACAACTTCCTTTCCTCCGGGTTCGTGATGTACTGTTACTTCCTGTACACTATGTTCCATGATATAATGTTTTGAATGTGATTTAGATTAAATAAAAACAAAGGAATACAAATACCCATACAAGATCCACAAAGTGCCAGTAAAGACCAGCCTTTTCAATCATCAGGTAATGTCCTCTTCTTTCAAAAGTTCCATTAATAGTCATAATCAGCATCACAACATTGATGATTACACCTGAGAAAACGTGGAAGCCATGGAATCCTGTTATACCAAAGAAATAACCACCAAAAGCAACCGGACCTGTGGAATTAACATGATGACCGTCAGCACCTGTTACTGAAGATGCTGGTCCCCATGGGTTCATGGTAACTGTAGTTCCAATATTCTGGATTTCGCCATTGATGAGTACTGCGTGATCACCAGTGATAAGGTGTGTCCACTCCCATGCCTGACAACCCAGGAAGGCAAATCCTCCAATGACAGTCCAAATCATCCATTTGATTACACCCTTCTTATCATTGTGATGACCAGCATGCACAGCAAGAACCATGGTTACTGAACTCACGATAAGGATGAATGTCATCAAACTCACGAAAGCCAGCGGAAGGTTGGCATGACCTGCGAGCGGAAATGCATTAAAAACTTCGTTGGGATCAGGCCAGTAGTTCTGGCTGAAACGTATTGTACCATAAGAGATAAGAAATGCTCCGAATGTAAATGCATCACTCATCAGGAAATACCACATCATGAGTTTACCATACTCAATATTGAAGGGACTCTTTCCTCCACCCCACCATTTGGTTTCCGTGTGTGCTTGGACTGTTGCCATGCTGTTTCTTGTTTAAAGGTTCAAATCAACCGGATTATTTATTTCATCCAGTTAAAAAATATAAATAAGTAGATCCACAATATATCTACAAAATGCCAGTACGTTGCAGTTACCTCGAGGGGTATGGTGTTATAGGTTCTGACTTTGGTATTAAAAGCCCTGATGGCCAAAACAACCAAAGTTACCACCCCACCGAGTACATGGAGACCATGTAATCCTGAGATGGCCAGTAGAAAGGAGTAAGAAGCATTGGAACCAGCTCCTACGAGACGGATATCCTTGGCTTCAAACTGACTGAATCCTACAACCTGCAATAATAAAAAAAGAACTCCAAGCAGTGCCGTGATGCCCAACATACGCTGGTAATTTTGCATTTCACGGTTTCTCAATGCCTTCAGTGATAAGTGCACTGAAACACTACTCGCCAAAAT
>JBILSG010000105.1:0-7349 GCA_044372235.1 Chitinophagaceae bacterium | reverse complement strand
TATATCCGGGTGGATTGGTTTACACCAGACGGACTCAAAACATGGGGAGATGGCAGGTTGACAATTCTGGGATCTGAAGGATTCATTGAAATCAGGAAAAACATTGATATTGCCCGCTATAACAGTGGGAACCACCTCTATATGGCCAACAACAAGGAAACAGTTTACATCGACTGTAAAGATGTTGAACTCCCTTTCGGAAGGCTTTTGGTGGACGATGTAATCAACCGCACAGAGACAGCCATGACACAGGCACATTGCTTCCTGGCAACAGAACTTGCCTTGAAGGCACAGAAAATGGCCAAATAATCCGTATATTCAAACATCGATTCAACACTTAAACACATTGCTATGCCCAAACAAAACCACAGGAGAAATTTTCTCAAAAACAGCTCGCTGGCTGCAGCCGGCTTTTTTATTGTCCCCAGACATGTCATCGGAAAAGGATACACGGCACCGAGTGATAAACTGAACATAGCTGCCATTGGTGCAGGTGGAAAAGGACAATCAGACCTTTTCAATTCTTTCAACAACGGCGCCAATAATGTGGTAGCTTTTTCGGATGTTGACTGGGACAAATGCAAGCCTGCCATAGAGAAGTTTCCCAATGCCAAAAAATACCGCGATTTCAGAGAGATGCTCGACAAGTCTGGCAATGAAATTGATGCCGTAACCATCTCCACGCCAGACCATTTCCATGCTTATGCCGCCATGGCTTGCATGCAACTGAAGAAGCATGTTTATGTGCAGAAACCGCTGACCCACAATATTGCAGAAGCCAGGATGCTCACTGAAGCAGCCCGTAAATACAAGGTGGTAACACAGATGGGCAACCAGGGTGCTTCCAACCCGCAACAAAAAATTGCAATGGACTGGTTTGACCAGGGACTGATTGGCACCGTTAATAAAGTGGAAATCTGGACCAACAGACCCGTATGGCCTCAGGGTATTCCTGTTCCAACCGGTAAACATGCCCTGCCTGCTTCCATGTCTGCCGCAGATTGGAATACCTGGCTTGGTCCTGCCTCTTATGTGGATTATGATCCACTCTATCATCCGTTCAAATGGAGGGGTTGGTGGAATTTCGGAACCGGTGCACTGGGCGATATTGGATGCCACACCATTGACTCTCCTTTCAGGATACTTGGCCTTGGCTATCCAACTGAGGTAGAATGCAGTGTAGGACAGGTTTTCATCAAAGATTGGACAGCAGAACATATTCCAGAAGGCTGTCCGCCTTCATCTCTTGTAGAAATTAAATTCCCTGCCACCAAGAAAAATAAAACACCCATGAAAATGGTGTGGATGGATGGTGGTCTCAGACCTTTCCATCCTGATCAACTGCCTGCCAGTGAGCCACTCAGCACTGATGGCAACGGAGCCAACGGCGTTTACCTCCATGGTTCTAAAGGCTTGATGGTAATTGATATGTATGGCAACAATCCACGGATTTACCTCAACAACGGCGAAAAAATCACTGCCCCAGCTCCCGATCCAAATGCTGCGAAACTACCTGAATTCGGTCACCAGATATCCTGGACAGAAGCTTGTAAAGCCGGTTTCAACAGCAAGGAACACAAGGCCCTGAGCTCTTCATTTGATTATTCTGGTCCGCTCACCGAAACCGTTCTGATGGGCAACCTGGCCATCAGGAGTTATATGCTCCGCAAAGAGGTGAAAGGGAACAACGGACGCAGCGGATTCGATTTCTACGGACGTAAAAAACTCCTGTGGGATGGTGCTTCCATGAAGATTACCAATTTTGAAGATGCCAACCAGTTTGTTGGTCGTGTGAACAGAAGTGGATGGGAATTCAAAATGTAAAATTGGTTTTTGAATTTGCATAATCAGCATTGATTCATCATACTGCCCCGCTTTCGCGGGGCAGTTTTTTTATAGTAACTTCAGTATTCACAATTATTGTAGAGATGAAAAAAATCCTTCTTGCCATCCTTTGTCTGGGAATGATGACCGCTCAGGCCCAAAAGAAAAAGTCAGCTCCGCAGCAAACACAAACGCAACCCAGTCCTGATTCCATTTTCAGTAACCTCAAATGGCGCAATGTTGGTCCATTTCGAGGAGGCCGTGCCAATGCCATTGCCGGGGTACTGAATAATGATTTGAAATTTTATGTGGGGTATACCGGTGGCGGAGTCTGGACTACTGATGATGGTGGTAATAACTGGAAAAACATTTCAGATGGACAATTTGGTGTTGGGTCCATCGGCGATATCGCAGTTTCCGAATCAGATCCAAATGTCATTTTTGTAGGTACCGGAGAACATGCGGTTCGAGGTGTAATGACGAGCTATGGTGATGGTGTCTACAAATCCACCGATGCAGGTAAAACATGGAAAAATATTGGCCTGCAGAAGACAAGACATATCTCAGACATTGCTATTGATCCCAGAAACCCTGATGTGGTCTATGTTGCCGCTCAGGGCACTGTTCATGGTCCGAATTCAGACCGCGGTATTTTTAAATCAACTGACGGTGGTGCAAGCTGGAAAAAAGTGCTGTACATCAACGACAGCACAGGCATCTCTTCGCTCTCTATGGACATGAATAATCCCCGCATACTCTATGCCGCTTCCTGGGAACACAGAAGGTATCCGTGGACAGTCTCCAGCGGCGGACCAGGATCTGCCATCTGGAAGTCTGTTGACGAAGGCAATACCTGGACGAAACTCGAAGGTGGACTACCAAAGCTCATGGGTAAAGCCGGTATCAGTGTATCCCGTGCCAACAGCAACAGGATTTATGCAATCATAGAAACAGAAAAAGTAAAATCAGGATTATACCGTTCTGATGATGCTGGCAAAACCTGGGCTTTATTATCAAACAACCAAGATATCTCTTCCAGGTCTTGGTACTACATGGAAGTCTTTGCAGATCCAAGCAATGAAAACACCGTATACGTGCTCAATGCACCCATGATGAAATCCATCGATGGTGGAAAAACATTTGTAAGGGTTGCCGTACAACATGGTGACACGCACGACTTATGGATTCATCCTTCTAAAAACAATATTGTGGCCCTTGCAGACGATGGCGGTGCAGAAATCAGTTTTGACCTGTGTAAAACCTGGTCATCGATTATGAACCAGCCAACAGCGCAATTCTACCGGGTTAATACAGACAATGTATTCCCTTATAAACTCTATGGCGGGCAACAGGATAACACCTCGGTGATTGCAGCCAGCAGGAACAATGGCGCTGCACTCACTGAACGCGATTGGATAATCGGACCGGGTTGCGAATGTGCATTCCCCGCTTTCGACCCCAATGACCCCACATTGATTTACGGCGGTTGCTATCAGGGTTATATCGAAGTACTCAATACGAAAACCGGAGAGTCAAAAGACATTCAAGCCTACCCCACCATGAACCTCGCTAATGATCCGAGTACAATGAAATACAGGTTCAACTGGAATGCCCCGATTATCGCCTCACCACACGACCCCAAAACCATTTACCATGGTGGCAATGTAGTACTGAAAACAACCAATGGCGGCATCAGCTGGGAGCCTATCAGTCCGGATCTCACCCGCAACGAAAAATCAAAGCAAGGTCCTGGTGGCATGCCTTTCACCAATGAAGGAGCCGGTGGTGAGAACTACAATACACTCTTCTACCTGACGGAATCTGCACTTGAAAAGGGTGTTATCTGGACTGGAAGCGATTGTGGATTTGTACATGTTACCATGGATGGGGGAAAAACCTGGAACAATGTTACACCACCTGGATTACCTGAGTCGCAGATCAATAGCATCGAACTATCTGCAGCAGACAAGGGTACTGCCTATATTGCAGCAACGCGGTATAAATTCAATGACTATGCTGCCTATGCTTTCAAGACTACTGATTACGGCAAAACCTGGACATCGATCAACAATGGTATCAAAGAAGATGATTTCCTGAAAGTTATCCGGGAAGACAAGAAAAATAAAAACCTGCTGTATGGTGGGAGTGAAAGAGGATTTTACCTTTCTACAGACGGTGGACAACACTGGCAATCTTTCCAGCGCAACCTGCCTGTGGTACCTGTGACTGACCTGATGATTCGCGACAATGACCTTGTGGCTGCTACAGCAGGCAGGGCCTTCTGGATACTGGATGATCTTGGAGCCATCCAGCAATATGTTGCTGATGCTGCCTTACCCCGACTGATTACACCCAAACCCGGTTACAAGATGGGCGGAGGTGCAGGGCTGCCGGAAGATAAATACAGTGCCGGACAAAATGCACCCGATGGCATCATACTTGATTACTTCCTGCCTGCAGTCCATGACAGCATTACAGTTAAATTAACCATCTCCGATGCCTCAGGAAAAGTAGTGAGAACATTCAGCAACAAAAAAGACGATAGCTATGTAAGGTATCCAGGCGGACCAGCACCGGCAACATTGTTGCCCGCCACAAAAGGACATAACCGCTTTCTGTGGGATTACCGCACAGCAACACCTACACCAGATGTCAAAGGTGTTTATATTTTCGGTGATTACAGGGGATATGCACTTGCGCCCGGAACTTATACAGCCAAACTGGATGCAGGAACAACCACAAGTACTACAGAACTAGTTTTGTTGGCCAACCCAAAGATTTCAGCCACGGCAGCAGCATGGGATGAACAGCAAAAAATGCTTGCTGACATAACTTCAACTATCAGTGAAATTCATCAGCAGGTGAACGACCTGCGTAAAGTAAAAAAACAACTGGTACACCATACTGAAGTTTTTAAAGAAGTGACCAATGCTGTAAAAGTGGTAGAGGAAGCTAAAAAACTGATAAAAGATATTGATGGATGGGAAGCCAATATTGTAGAGAGCAGGATTCAAAACGGACAGGATGTAATCAACTGGCCCAGCAAACTCAATGCTGAATTGTTTTTCATCAAGGGACTTGCAGATGCTGCTGATCCACGTATTACACAAGGCATCAAAACACGCTATGCTGATTTAATTTTGCGGTGGAATCAGGAAAAAGAAAAACTACAGCAATTGAAGCATTCACTGGTTAACTACAACCAACTCTACAAATCACAGGGGATGGAAGGAATTGTGCTTTAAGTTCATTGCAATAAAGAAAAGGTAAAGGCAAGAAGTTTGTGTATCAGATACACGTAACAATACCAAGGGGGTCACTGTAGTAACCCCCTTTTTTAAATTTTTTACTGTTAAAAATTATAAACCTCCTGAAACCCTTTACTGTAAAGGGTTTCAGGCTATAATTTATTTGAGTACAGACATCGCCGCATCTATATAAACAAAATTCTCAGGCTGGTGATGGTGGATGGGTTTGGTTACAGCAGTTTCGCCAAGTCTTACAACCACTGCATTTTTAGCCGGAATGATGTAAACATATTGGCCAAACAAACCGTTCTGCGCAATGGCGTGGACACCATTGTGATCTACCATCCAATACTGGTAACCGTAAAAATCAACAGGATTCCCGTTTTCCGTAGGATCCTTCAGGTAAGTTGCTGGTGTGGTGGCTTCAGCGATGTATTTTTCGGAAACCAGCTGCTTGCCGTTCCAATTGCCCTTCTGCAACACAAGCTGTCCGAACCTGGCATAATCACGTGCCACAGCATTGAGGCAGCAAAAAGCCTTTTCGTGTTTTTTGGCACCATCAAGGAGCCAGATTGCATCAGACTGTGCACCCATCGGTTGCATGAACCTCTCGGAAACCAGGGTTGAAATATCCTTACCAAAGACCTTCTCCACTATCAAACCCAGTACCTGGGTATCACCACTCCGGTAATCCCAGTTAACCCCGGGTTCTTCTTTTTTTGCCATCTTGGAAATCAGGAAATCCATATCTTCTCCATAATAGGCATACGCATTCAGACTGAAGTAACCTTTATCCGACTCCTTGTAATTCGTACCGGAACTCATGGTGAGCAGGTCTTTGATTTTCACCTTCTCCAGTCCGTTTGTCTTGAAATGTTCAATATAATTCCCAGCGGGTTCGTCAAGCGACTTTATTTTCCCCTCATCCAGTGCAATACCGATTAGAAGTGAAATAATACTCTTAGCTGCGGAAAAAGAACCACTGAGGGTGGTTGTATCATAGCCATCCCAGTAACGTTCGTATTTGATCTTGCCATCCTGGATAACCATGAAGGCATGGGTATTGTTGGTGTCTATGGTATGCAGCAGATCGGCAGGAATTTCCTGTTGATTGTAGGCTGAATCCAGCTCCCAGAATTGCGGCTGCGCTGCAGCGGGAACCACACGTGTTGGATGTGTTTTGTAGTCATGTATGGTATGTAACCCCCAGGTAAGGTAATTACGCAGGTGGGCAAGATGATTGGTGTAAGACAATCCTGCCAGCACAAGAACGAGGGCCAGCAAAACAAGTGATATCTTCTTAATCATAAAAATATTTTATGCAAATGGTTGATCAATGGAAATGCTTTGTTTGGAGAAGAATTTCGGTCCTTCTGGAGTCATGTACAAACAATCTTCCAACCTGATACCGAACTCACCGGGAATGGATATGGTAGGCTCATCGCTGAAGCACATGCCTGGAGCAAGTCTGGTCATATTTCCCTTCACGAAGTTTGTCCACTCATGGCCTTCCATACCTATACCGTGGCCTGTCCTGTGTGGCAATCCGGGTAAGCCATAGTTTTTCATAAAACCGGCGTCCTCAATAACCTTCCGGGCTGCAGCGTCAACCGCATCACAAGTTGCGCCAATCTGCGCAGCTGCAAATGCAGCATCTTGTGCCCGTTTTTCAAGGTTCCACACGTCAATCATTTTCTGAGTAGGTTTACCAACCACTATCGTTCGGGTGATGTCTGAAGCATAGCCTTCGCAGCTGGTACCGCCATCCACCATCACCACATCCCCTTCCTTGATGGTCTGTGGTGTAATGCTGCCATGTGGCAGGGCTGAATACTTGCCTACCTGAACAGAAGCACCTCCGCTGAAACCCAGTTTCCGGAATGCTGCTGAAATATTGCCACTGAACTCAGATTGCGACATACCCGGCCTGATGGTGGCAAAGGCAGCCTTGTACGCTTCAATGGTTACATCACTGGCCCTTTGCATGAGTGCAATTTCTGCTGCAGTTTTATACATCCTACAACCAGCAGTGACAGGCGTCGCATCTACTACTTCAAAACCGGAGGCGGCTTTTCTTACGCCATCAGCAATGAAAAAGCGGACACGCTCTTCCATCCCTATTCTCCGGTGCTTGATTCCCCTGTCTTTGACAATACCCATAATCAGTTCATACGGACTCTCATGTTCTTCCCAGCAACGCAGTTCATCACCAAATACAGGGTTGATGAGTTCTTTGGCCCGGTCGTCTTCAAATTTCGGACAAACATAAGCGATGGC
>JBILSG010000005.1:0-23297 GCA_044372235.1 Chitinophagaceae bacterium | reverse complement strand
AGGTAAATAAAAAGGATTTCTCCACAAATCGTGGCTTGATGCGCAAGGTAGGTCAGCGTAAAAGACTGCTTTCCTACTTAAGTAAGCATAATATCACCGGTTATCGCGCTCTTATTGAGAAGCTGGGATTAAGAAAGTAATTTATTTACTGAATGTACTATTCCCAACCCATTGTTGGGAATATTGCTTTTTGGAACATTCCAAAAAAAAATAACATGTTACAACAACCAATTCAATCAAGTTTCGATCTTGGTAACGGCAGGATCGTAACCATAGAAACAGGCAGGCTTGCACGTCAGGCAGATGGCGCAGTTACAGTAAAGCAGGGAAACTGCATGCTACTGGCAACTGTTTGTGCAAACAAAGAGCCTCGTGAAGGACAAGATTTCTTTCCATTATCCGTAGATTATCAAGAGAAATTTGCATCTGCAGGTAGAATTCCCGGATCTTTCTTCAAGCGCGAAGGCAGGCTGAGTGATTATGAAATCTTAATCAGCAGGCTCATAGATAGGGCGCTGCGTCCACTTTTCCCAGAAGATTATCTTTGTGATGTACAAGTTCTTATAACACTTGTTTCATCAGATCCTGAAGTCATGCCTGACTCATTGGCTTGTCTTGCTGCTTCAGCTGCACTTGCAGTTTCAGATATTCCTATTAAAGAAATCATTTCTGAAGTAAGGGTAGCCCGTGTGAACGGTGGTTTTATTGTAAACCCAAGCAGGACCGAACTTGCATCTGCAGATATGGACTTTATGATTGGTGCTACAGCCAAAAACCTGATGATGGTGGAAGGCGAATCCAAAGAATGTCTTGAAGCTGATGTAGTTAAAGCTTTGGAGATAGCACATGATGCCATACGCATTCAAATTGCAGCTCAACAGGAACTGAGAGAGAAGGTTGGCGTTAACGGTAAAAGGGATTATACAAAGCCTTTGAGTGATGAGACAATCCAGCAAGCAGTTTATGCTTTTGCACAAGATAGGGTTTATGCTATTTCAAAAGCTGCGAGTACCAAGGCTGACAGGTCTAAAGCATACGATGAATTAAAAAAAGAAGTTGTAGCCAGTTTGGGCGAAGGTGCTACATCTGATCAAATCAAGCTTGCAAAGAAGTATTACGAGGATTTGAAATGGGAAGTTGTCAGGAACATGATTCTTGATGACAGAATTCGTTTGGATGGAAGGTCGCTTGACCAGGTCAGGCCTCTGGATATGGAAGTTGATGTTTTACCTACACCGCACGGCTCTGCATTATTTACCCGCGGAGAAACGCAGTCACTTACAACAATCACTTTTGGTACTCCACTTGATGAATTATTGATAGAAAGTGCTGCCAAATCAGAGTATAACAAATTTATTCTGCACTATAATTTCCCCGCATTTTCTACAGGTGAAGTTAAGCCAATGCGTGGCCCCGGTAGGAGAGAGGTAGGTCACGGAAATCTCGCACTTCGTTCCCTGAAACAAATGATGCCTGGAAATGATTATGCATATACCGTGCGGGTTGTTTCAGATATTCTTGAGTCTAACGGATCATCTTCAATGGCTACAGTTTGTGCAGGATCATTGGCATTAATGGATGCAGGCGTTCCAGTTCCCAAACATGTGAGTGGTGTAGCAATGGGGTTAATTACCCGTCCAACTGATGGTAAATACGCCATTTTGACCGATATCTTGGGTGATGAGGATCACCTTGGTGATATGGATTTCAAGGTAACCGGAACCAAAGATGGTATTTGCGGTATTCAAATGGATATCAAAATTGATGGTTTGAGTATGGAGACTATGATGGCGGCTTTAGAGCAGGCCAGAAATGGTAGACTTCATATACTGGATGCCATGTATCAATGCATGCCTGCACATAGATCGGAGGTAAAACCACATGCCCCTCGCATGCAAAAATTATTCATCGACAAGGAGTTCATTGGCGCAGTCATCGGTCCACAGGGTAAGATAATTCAGGAAATTCAGCGTGAAACAGGAACAACCATCAATATTGAAGAGATTGGCAACCAGGGCGAAGTAAGTGTGTTTAGTCCTGCAAAAGAGGGCCTCGATAGAGCAGTTGCATGGATTAAGGGTATAGTAGCAATGCCTGAAGTGGGTGAAGAGTATGAGTCTAAAGTGAAGTCAATTATGCCTTACGGCGCATTTGTTGAATTTATGCCAGGCAAACAAGGTTTATTGCACATCAGTGAGGTAAGCTGGAAGCGTCTTGAAAATCTGGATGGCATTCTGAAAGAAGGTGATATGGTAAAAGTTAAGCTGGTTGGAGTTGACCACAAAACTGGCAAATTTAAACTCAGCAGAAAAGCACTTATTCCCAAGCCTGACTTCAATAAGGATGAAGGTCAGTCTAGTAACTAAAATCTCTGAGACCGGCAATTGCCGGTCTTTTTTTATTATGAATTATTTAGTTGTTAAAATTACTGATATTGATGCTGAGCAGTTGGAAATACTAACTGCAATGTTGCCAGAATTTGGTTTTCACGGTATGGAAGAGTTTGAAAATTCCGTAACAGCATACGCAACAGAGTCTGAATGTGATGTTGAACTATTACACAATTATTTGAAATCCAGTAATTTAAATTATCTATTATCTGAAATTCCTGAACAGAACTGGAATGCTCAGTGGGAATCTAATTTTGATCCTGTAATTATACCCGGAAAAATTCATGTGCGTGCTCATTTTCATCCTCGCCTGGATGGATTTGATCATGAAATAACAATAACGCCTAAAATGAGTTTTGGTACAGGTCATCACGCTACTACAAGCATGATGATGAAGGCAATGATGGATTTGAATTTTCTCGGCAAATCTGTCCTGGATTTTGGAACAGGTACAGGAATCTTAGCTATTTTGGCAGCGCAAAGGGGATGCGATAAAGTTATAGCAATTGATAATGATGAATGGAGCATAAACAATACAATTGAAAATGCTGAGATGAATCAGGTATCAGAATTAATTGATATAAGGCTTGCTGACAACCTTGTTGATATTCCCCAATCTGATATTATACTTGCGAACATCAATAAACATGTATTGATAGCGCATGTTCATGCTATTAACACCATTTTAAATACAAATGGAAATTTGATTTTAAGTGGGTTGTTAAGTACTGATTATGAAGATATTATAACCATTTATGCACCATTCTTTGGAATGCCCCTTCATGTTTTAGACGAAAATGGGTGGATTTGTATTGTTTTTGCCAATAACAATAACAGTTAAAATACTGTCATTTATTAAGTTTTTATTAAATTTGTTATTCCTTAAAACAATTTCATTGCAATGAATGAACTTTTTCTGATTATTCTGGCATATTTGTTGGGCTCAATACCAACTTCCCTGATTATCAGCAGAACCCAGTTCAATATTGATATAAGGGACTATGGCAGTGGTAATGCAGGTGCAACTAATACATTCAGGGTACTCGGTTCCAGGTGGGGGAGCATTGTTATGTTTCTTGATGTTTTAAAAGGAATATTAGCTGTAAAACTTGCTTTATTACTTCCTTTTTACTTAGATAATGAATTTGCCAGAACAAATTTTCAAATAGGATTAGGCTTGGCTGCAGTTTTGGGGCATATTTTTCCTGTTTGGGCTGATTTCAGGGGAGGAAAGGGTGTGGCTACATTGTTTGGACTGATAATTGCAATTTCACCTTTCACAGCTTTAGGATGTGTTGGTGTTTTTCTGATTGTTTTATTTCTAACTAGGTTTGTTTCTCTTAGTTCCATACTTGCAAGTATGGCCTTTCCGGTTTTCATACTTGTTATTTTCAATGTAGACAATGATGCATACAGAATATTTGCTATCGCTGTTGCGCTTCTTGTTGTGCTGACACATCAAAAAAATATTGGTCGTTTATTATCTGGAAGTGAAAATAAAGTACCAATTTTTAAAAATCGCGACAGAAAGCGTATGAGGAGGGGGTGATTTTATTTGTTTTCATGTTAGTACCTAATATCCCTTAAAAAAAATCACCAATTAGCATTTTTCGTGGAAAAAATGTTAATTTTATAACTCAAACCAAAACTACTTTCAATATGTTAATCAACATTTTTGAAAAACTTCAATTTTGTGAAGAAAAAAATTTATTGATTCAGGGTATTCCATCCACATTGGAGAAGTATTTTACAAAATTGTCTTTTGCTAAAAATGTTACCCCGCTTTTGAAGAGCAGAAAAATAGATTTTGCTTTAGTTTTTGCGCTTAATTATAATCAGTTATCACAAATTCTCATTGATGTTCTCCCTGCTTTACGTGATAAAGGTAAATTGTGGATTGCTTATCCCAAACCAACATCCAAAATAGTAAGTGATTTAAACAGGGATTGTAACTGGGATTGTTTATGCCAGAAAGGATTTTTGAAAATAGACGAGGTGGTTATAGATCATGTTTGGACTGCTTTGCGTTTTTGTACAGCCTCAGAACCAGGTTCATGTGAAGAAATAAGTTTTGATCAGCTTAACGCTGATGCTACAGTCAAAGATATACCTTCCAGATCGAGGATATCTTCAGTTGCATTATCCTAATTTCAGGTTTTTTTGAAATAGTTAATAATAGTAGTTAAATCACCTGCAATAAAGGTTTTTTCTTGATCACTTACAGCATTCCTGAATCCTGGTCCTGCATACAGAATATTTAAATTGCTGAACCTGTCATTACAAAAATTTACGATTTCCTGACTACTTGCAATATTGAAGTTTGTAATCAGGTAAATCAGAATAGTATTGACCTCAGTCTTACGTATAACTTCTTCTACCACCTGATTATTGCAATTGGTTCCAAGATATATAGTCTTAAATCTGAGTTTTTTTAATATAAAATTAAAAAAAAGCAAAGGTATTTCGTGGAATTCCGTTTCAGGTGTGAATAATACTACTTTAATCTCACTATTGTTATACTTTGTTTTTTGGGTTATCTGATCAATACTTAGCAGTAGTTCATTTCTGATAAGATTGCTGCAGAAATGCTCCTGCACTGGTACAACATTACCATTGAGCCATAAATTGCCAATTCTTGAAAGAAAAGGGAAGATTACATACATATACAGATTTTCTTCCCCCATCATTTCTTTAAGTTCAGAAAAAAGTCTTTTAAATCCGGATTCATTCAACTCCAGTGTGAATTCTACTAATCTGGAGATAAAAACTTCAAAATTTGTTTTCTCGTCCATATTAACAGTCGAACTTGCTATTTCTTCTGCAGTCATGTCGGCAATTTTTGAAATTTTGATGCCGTTATGGTAGAGTGAGGAAATCCTTAGGATATGCCTGAGGTCATTATTGTCATACTGACGATGTTTCCCAGCAGAGGTTGGCGGCATGATATGCCCATACCTTTTTTCCCAGATTCTGAGCGTATGGGCTTTAATACCTGTCAAATTTTCTATGTCTTTGAGATTAAAATTATTCATCTTTTCACCAATCAAATTTGTATTTTACCAATCAAATTTTAATTTAATACTAAGATGAAACTTAATTTTTAAATCCGTCAATTATGTTACATTTGAGTACCAAAAAATTTAAACAATGGGATTAGGTTGGTTGATATTTATTGTGTGCACAATCGGATTTCACTTAGGGTTGTATGGAATGTTTAAAAAAGCAGGTATCACTCCCTGGAAAGCCCTGGTGCCTTTTTATAATACATACCTAATGGTATTAAAGATGGAGTTGAAGTTGCATTGGTTTTTTCTGCAGCTTATTCCAATTGCAGGACAATTTGTTTCAATATGGTTATGTATTAAGTTTGTCGAGCATTTTGGCAGATTTTCCTTAATTCATCATGCTGCAACTGTTTTTATACCCTTTTTATACTTCCCATATCTTGGTTTCTCAAAAGATGAGCGCTATGCCGGAACCCCAGTAATTAAGAATTACAGAAAATCTGCAACGCGCGAATGGATTGATGCTGCTGTTTTTGCTGTAGTTGCTGCAACAATTATTCGCACTTTCATTTTTGAAGCTTATGTAATTCCGACTGGTTCGATGGAGAAAACATTATTGGTCAATGACTTTCTTTTTGTGAGTAAAACCAGTTACGGTCCGCGCATACCCAATACACCGCTGGCTTTTCCATTTGTGCATCATACATTGCCTGTGGGCAACTCCAAGTCATATCTTGAATGGATAAAACTTCCTTACAAACGCTTTTTGGCATCTCCAATTGAGCGTAATGATGTTGTTGTTTTTAATTACCCGGTAGGGGATACGGTAATAACTGAGTTTCAATCAGAAATTAATTATTACGATTATTTGCGTGCCTATTCTTCACGCGGGGGAACCAGGGATATGCTTTTGGCCGAGCGTGATGATATAGTTGTTCGTCCTGTGGATAAACGTGAAAATTTTATCAAGCGTTGCGTTGCAATCGCAGGTGACACGATTACTATAGTTAATGGGGAATTATTCATTAATGGTATTGTATCAACTATGCCGCCTGCATCAGAAATGCCTTATTATGTTACCTTAGATGGTACATCTTTCTTTCCAGACGATTTTATCCGTGACGATTTGAATGTGCAAGCAGATGATCCTGAACAACGTGATTTATTGCAGGTGCAGGATAAACCCAATACGTACAGGTTAACATTGACACCTGAACAGGTTATAAAGGTTAAGGCATTCTCATTTGTAGTACCTGGCAGTGTACAGCCAGATCTTAATTCAAGTGGATTTGGTAATACATTTCCGTACGATACTACCAATTTTAAATGGAGTGAAGATAATTTTGGTCCATTATGGATTCCTCAAAAAGGGTCCTCAATTAAGCTTACTGCAAAAAACAAAGCAATTTACAGAAGAGTTATTGAGGTTTATGAAGGAAATAAATGGGAAGAGAATGGAGATAAAGTATTGATTAATGGGAAAGAGGCTACTGATTACACTTTCAAAATGAATTATTATTGGTTGATGGGAGATAACAGACATAATTCTCAGGATTCAAGATTCTGGGGTTTTGTACCGGAAGATCATGTTGTAGGAAAAGCAACCCTTATATGGTTTAGCTGGCAAAATGGTCCGAGGTGGGACAGGATTTTTAAAACAATAAAATAAAAAATTGGATAAAGGTAAAATCGAAATCACTTATTTAATCCATTCCGACGATTCATCACTAAACGATCCAGACAAAGAGCTTGTGGTGAAGTCTCGTAAAATGACATCAGAAGCATACGCACCATATTCTTCCTTTCATGTGTCTGCAGTAGCCAGGATGGATGATGGAGCATTTTTTCACGGTACCAATCAGGAAAACGCTTCATTTCCAGCCGGAATTTGTGCTGAAAGGGTTTTACTGGCTGTAGTTTCATCTATTAGCTCAGATAATCTAATAGAAACAATTGCAATTTCTTATGCAAGTAATTTGGTAAAGGATGATTATCCACTTGCACCCTGCGGTATTTGCAGACAGTCACTTATTGAATATGAAGCAAGATTTAATAAAAAAATAAGGCTCCTCTTAACCGGAAGAACCGGTTTAATCTATGAAATCAGTTCAGTTTCAGATATTCTTCCTTTCGGATTCAGACCTGATAATCTGATTGGATAAATGAATCAATATTTGCTTATCTCTCCCGAAATAAAGAGTAGGGTAGATACTGCTGTCTGCGCCTGAAATTGTGCGTCAATAAATCTATCCTGTGCTTCTATTAGACTTAATTGTGCCTGTCTTAATTCAATTGAGTTACTTTGTAATTTGCGAAATCTTTCTGTTGAGATCATGTTATTTTCTTCTGCTAATTTCACATTATTCTCTTCAATTTTTGCGTTTTCTATGGCATTGAGATAATCCTGATACGCTATTAACAGATCTCTTTGAAGGTTGGTTTTCAGGTTTTCCTGTTGATTTGCCTGCTGTTTAACCTGTATTTCATTTACTTTTAGCTGAGTTTTATTGACATTTCCATTGAATATTGGTACACCTACTGCCAAACCAATATTTGGTCCAAAAGTTTGATTGGTAAGGAAGAAACCTGCAGTTGATTTAGACCTGTTTAATAAGGTACTTGTATTTAATGTGATACTTGGAAGTCTTTGTGAGTTGATTATTTTTCGTTCATTAAGCAGATTAATCTTTTCTTGTGCTGAAATCTGCAACAAGTTATTTTGTGATTCTAGTTTCTGCATCAGATTGTTAAAGTCGATTTTTACAATTGCAAAATCATTATCTGATGTATGAAATGGTGTATTGGGATTTCTTTGCAAAAGTGCATTCATCCCAGCTTTTGTATTCTCAACCTGATTCAGGATTCTGTTCAGATTGACTAACTGGGCATTCAGGTCAATACCCGCCTGTAACATGTCTGTTTTTGCGCCACTGCCTACATTGAATCTTGTTTCTGCAATTTTCAATCTTTCTTTAGATAACTCAATTATGGCTTTAGTTGCCTTAATCTGTTTATTAAGCCTGACGAGATTATAATAAACATTTGTTACATTGAAGATGATCTGATCAATTTGTTGTTTTACGGCCATTTCCCCCATTTTCTCTAATACATCAAAACGGTTTTTTGTAGCCCGAATTCTGAATCCATTAAAAACCCTCCAGCTAACTCCTATATTGGCATTTATACTTGAGTTAGCAACATTATTTCTTTCAATACTACTGCCATTGGCAAGTTTCTGGTTGATATTGGTTCTTGCTTCTGAATTACCAATATTCCCAGTGACTACAGGAAGTGCACCTGCGTTTCCCCAATTGTTATTGATGGTTGCAATTTCTAAATCTGATTGTGCAATCTGAATATCCAGATTCTGTTTAATTGCTAAATCAAGGGATTGCTTTAAGGTGAAAGAACTATCCTGTGCCTGCAAATTTGTTAGAAATGCAATTGAAACCACAAATAACTTAATTCTCATTTTGCACACTTTTTTTCCGGGAAATGTAAGAATATAATGCTGGTACTACAAAAAGGGTTAGAATCAGTGCAAACATCAATCCACCAATGATTACTACGCCAAGGGGAATTCTGCTTTTTCCGGCAGACCCTAGTGCCAATGCTATGGGTAACGCACCAAGAGCAGTTGCCAGGGTTGTCATTAGAATCGGTCTTAAGCGGGCAACAGAGGCTTCTAAAACGGCGCTTATTTTTTCAATGCCACTTTCACGCTTTTTATTAGCAAATTCAACAATTAATATGCCATTTTTGGTTACTAGTCCAATTAACATGATAATACCAATCTGTGAAAAAATATTCAGTGATTGATTGAAAAAGTAAAGGCTTAAAACCGCACCTGCAAGCGCAAGTGGCACTGTGATCATGATGATGAAAGGATCTACAAAGCTTTCAAACTGAGCTGCAAGAATGAGAAAGATCAGCACGAGCGCAAGCAAGAATGCATTTTGTGTATTGGAGGAACTTTCAGCGAAATCTCTTGATGTTCCACTCAGGTTTGTTGTGAATGACTCATCTAGTATTTTGTCTGAAATTCTTCTCATTTCTTCAATACCTTCACCAATTGTTTTCCCAGGAGCTAATCCGGCTGAAACGATAGCACTTTTCAGTCTGTTATAATGATAGATAGTTGGTGTAGTAGCTGTTTCATTCAATGCAACAAGATTATCCAACTGAATTAATTCGCCGGTTCTGCTTCTCAAGTAAAAGGATTTCAAATCGAGTGGTGCATCCCTGTCTTTTCTATCAACTTGTCCGATTACCTCATATTGTTTACCATTTCGAATAAAATAGCCAAACCTTCTTCCACTAAGTGCCAGCTGGAGTGTGTTTGAAATATCCAGAATTGAAATACCCAGTTCACTTGCTTTTAGTCTGTCTATGGTTACTTGAATCTCAGGTTTATTGAATTTGAGGTTTACATCGTTACCCTGGAAAACCGGACTTTTAACAATTTCATCCATGAATGCGGGTACTTTTTCCTTCAGTTTATCAAAACTCAGATTTTGTAGAACGAACTGAACGGGTAATTGCCCTCGCCCTCCCTGACCTACTGAAATAGTCTGTTCCTGAACAACAAGTACACGTACATCAGTGAAGTCTTTAAACATTTTATTGAGACTTTGTGCAATCTCATTCTGGCTTCTTTTTCTGTCTCCTGCATCAACCAATCCCATACTGATGCTTGCAGCATTTGCACCTCCAGAGCCTGAAAAATTGGGAGCAAAAGATAGCACTACATAACGTTCAGGAACTGAATCCATGATTTTTTCAGTAAGGTCGTAAACCATTTTGTCCATGTAGTCAAAATCGGTACCCTCAGGTGCCAGAATACTGGCACGAAGCCTGTTTCGATCTTCCATCGGTGCTAATTCTGATGGAAGCTGACTTCCCACCACATAAATGATTGCCGTACAAATACCAATAATTATCCAGGCCATCCATCTTTTACGCATGAATGCGCTTAATAGACGCTTGTAGCCACTTTCCAGTCCGGTAAAGAATGGTTCAGTTTTGGTATAAAACCAGGAATGTTTGTGAACATCTTTTTTAGTAAGGTAAATATTCAAAACAGGAGTGAGGGAAAGGGAAACAAAAGCAGAAATCAATACGGCTCCAGCCACAACAATACCAAATTCTCTAAAGAGTCTACCAACAAAACCTTCTAGGAAAATAATAGGCAGGAAGACAATTGCGAGTGTCAGTGAAGTAGAAATGACTGCAAAGAAAATCTCTTTAGATCCTTCTCTTGCGGCAGTCCATTTATCCATGCCCTGCTCTATCTTCTTGTATATATTTTCTGTTACTACAATTCCATCGTCAACAACAAGTCCTGTTGCAAGTACGAGTGATAAGAGGGTAAGTACATTAATTGAAAAGCCTGCAATGTACATGATAAAGAATGCTCCTACCAATGCAACAGGGATATCAATAAGTGGCCTGAATGCGATAGACCATTCTCTGAAAAATAAATAAATGATGATTACAACCAGAAGTATGGCGATGACAAGTGTTTCCTTTACTTCAGTGATGGCCTTTCTTACAAACAAAGACCTGTCATATCCAATTTCAAGGATAATATCGGCTGGTAAGTCTTTTTTGATCACTTCCAACCTTTTATAAATTTCGTCTGCAATGGCAACCTGATTTGAACCTGGCTGTGCAACAACACCTAAATTAACTGATCTGACATTGTTTTTGCGTGTAGCAGATTCCTCATTCTCCGGACCAATTATGGCATACCCAATATCTTTTAAACGAATGATTTTTCCTTCGGTTTGCCTGATAATCAGGTTATTGAAATCCTCTTCAGATGTAAGTTTTCCATAAGCCTTTACAGTAAGCTCTGTTACATCACCACGTACTTTTCCACCTGGCAATTCAATATTCTCCCTGTCAAGCGCAGTTTTTACATCCTGTATGGTTAATTTGTAGGCAGATAGTTTAATGGGATCAAACCAGATCCGCATAGCTGGTCTTTGTCCGAATACATTCACTCCTGAAACCCCCGAAATTGTTTGAAGCCTTTCTTGCACAATATTCTCTGCCAGATCAGAAAGTTCAAGTAGAGAACGCTTATTGCTTTGCATCTGCATGAAAACAATAGGGTCAGAATCTGAATCCTGTTTAGCCACCGTTGGAGGGGCGTCAATATCCTGGGGTAACCTTCCTGATACCTGTGATACTTTTTCACGAACATCGTTTGCTGCACGTTCCAGATCAACATTAAGCTCAAATTCTACAGTAATATTACTGCTCCCCTGAGAACTGGAGGAGGTGATGTTTTTTACACCCTCAACACCATTTACTGCTTTTTCAAGCGGTTCAGTAATCTGTTGTTCAATGATTTCGGCATTGGCACCAACATAACTGGTTCTCACATTTACAACAGGTGGATCTATAGCCGGATATTCACGAACGCCAAGAAAGGAATAACCAATTGCACCAAATATAATTATGACAATGCTGCAAACAACTGCAAATACAGGTCTTTTTATACTGAGTTCTGATAAATTCATTTTAAAATTTTAAAAGCGAACTATTGTACTTTTGAAAGTTTCAATTTTGAATCTTTTCTAACGAAAAGCAGTCCAGTTGTAACTATTGTATCACCAGGCTGAAGCCCGCTTGTGATTTGAATATTTTCCGAAGCCCTGAGCCCAGTTGTGACATTTACAAATTCAGGTTTTCCACTCCTGTAAACAATTACCTGCTTGGTTCTGGCTGTAGGTATGATGCATTGGGTTGGAATGATAATTGCATCAGCCTTTTTGGATAACGTGAGTTCAACTTTCGCAAATGTTCCGGGAACGAGTGTATTTGATCCGTCATTAACAGTTGCAAGTATTTTTAAGTTACGGGTATCAGCTTCAATAACACTTTCAGCAGCCAGAATAGTTGCATTGAAAACGCCATCTTTACCTTCTATGGTAAATGCGATGGGCATCCCTGGTTTTATTTCACTGCTGTATTTTTCAGGCACACTAAAACTTATTTTTTTCTTGTTTACCTGACTTATGGTAGAAATTATATTAGCAGGAGTTAAGTAGGCGCCCGGACTTACATTCCTGAGACCCATTCTTCCGTTGTAAGGTGCCCTTATTTCAGTTTTGCCAATGGAGACTTTAATCAGTTCTATATCTGCCTTAATATTGTTCACCTGAAGCAGGCTCAGGTCATAATCCTGCTGACTTATACCACTTATCTTTAGAAGCTCCCTCTCACGTTCTTCAGTTTTTTCTGCAATTTTGAGTTGGACTTCTAATTTTTTCAATTGTGCCTGAAGTTCACCATCAAATAGTTTTACCAATAAAGCGTTTTCGACCACTGGTGCCCCTTCCATAAAATTAATTTTTGTCATTCTGCCTGAAATCTCAGAACGTATTTCAGTTAATTCGAAAGGGAGTATATTTCCAGCTACTTCAATACCTTCAGCCAATGCTGATGGGTTGATAATCATGGCTTCTACAGAAAGTGCACCCGACTTTGATGCATCAGTAGTCGTTTTTACTTCTTTTTTCTCTTTGCAGGCGAAAAAAAATAAAATGAGCAGGGGTGCAAAACAAATCTTTTTCATTTAATGTTTATGGGTTGAAATACTATTTGAAAAGTAAATAATTGGATGACATTATTGCCAAATACTTTTGATTAGGCAATAATATTTACCAAATTTATTGTTTTAATTTTAAACTTATATTTTTTTGATAATCTCCAATATTCCTGAATATTTAGCCTCAAATCCATTCTCTTTTTCACTTTTTGCCAGATCGGTGAGCCATCTTTTTATGAATAGAATTCTATTTTCCTGATCAATAAGTATGTTTTTTTCTTGTGGATTTATTTTATTGATATAACTGTTTATATCTTTATGGCTATATACCTGACCGGATAGGGGGTCTATAAAAAAGATTATTTCTGGGTTATTACTTTCAGTAGTTGCTGTTGTAAAATCAATATAAGCTAACAGGTTTTGTTTGGGCACTGAAACTGGCTCAATCGGAATACCCAGCATTTCACCCAAAATTATGTATAGAACCGAAATGGGGTAAGTATTGGAAGATTTGATCCTGAGTAGTTTACCGAGGTCAAAATCATTAATTTTCTGGTAATTTAATTCTTCAGTGTTGAATTTGAAGTGAGCAAATAATACTTTATTGAAAATATTGACTTCCTCAAGTGGAGTTAGATAATTGTTTAATTCTAACCAGATACTTTTCCTGATTCTTTCAATTTCAAATAAAAAATCAGCTTTTTGTGGATTTGGACAAATATACTCGTGTATATGAAAAGCTATCTCCATATAGGACTTTTCATCCGAATTCCGCCATATGTCTATGGAATTTGTAAGTTTTTTTAGTAGAATGGCTGCAATTATTTCATTGATTCTCTCAGTTTGAAGAGGAGTATCCTCCAATTCTTTTATATCCTCAAGAGCTGGAATAATGCTATTTCCAATTTCAATTATGCGGGATTTTACTGTCTGATAAACACTTTCATCCGGATCTTCAATCAGGTTCAGTAATGCCGTTATCTCACCTGCTGTACCTGTCATAAGCTGATTTAACTATTTCTTTGAAGTCTTTTTCTTGCCTCTAGACGGATTTGCAATGGCATATTCAATCATTTCTTTTACCTCCTCAATGGTCAAATCATTCACTAGGTCATGTTTTTCTTTGGGTATTGGAAAGTTTCTCAATCCCTTTTTAATATATGGACCATATGGGCCTTTCAACAGTTGTAATTTTTCCTTTTCGAATACTTTTATAGTGCGCTCATCTTTTGATTTTCTCTTTTCTGCAATGATTGGAATAGCAGTTTCAAGCATGATTTCATATGGATCAAAATCCTTTGAAAGGGAATAAAATTTCCCAGCATGTGCTATATATGGACCGAATCTGCCTATATTAACCTGTACTTGCTCATCTTCGAAAATTCCAAGAATCCTGGGTAACCGGAATAATTCCATTGACTCTTCCAAAGTAATGGTTTCAATACTTTGATCAGCCTTAAGCTTGGCAAATCGCGGTTTTTCTTCTTCAGTTGTTTCCCCAATTTGAACCATGGGGCCATATCTACCCATTCTTGCAATTACCCTTTTGCCACTGGATGGATCGTTACCCAATTCCCTTTCACCACTTATTCTTTCAGCCGTTTGCATCGTGCTGTCTACATCGATTTTAAATGGCGCGTAGAAATCTTTAAGCATTCTACTCCAGTTCTCTTCACCTTCCGCTATGTTGTCAAATTCATTTTCAATTTTGGCAGTAAATCCATAATCCATGACATTTGTAAAGTACTGGATTAGAAAATCCGTAACCACAGATCCCAAATCCGTAGGAAATAATTTTGATTTTTCTGCACCTGTATTTTCCTGATCTGTCGATTTTGAAATTTTATCGTTTACCAGTTTTACAATGCGGTACTCTCTTTTGGTGCCTTCTTTATCCCTTTTTTCAACATATCCTCTTTTAAGAATAGTAGAAATTGTTGGTGCATATGTGGAGGGGCGTCCAATACCCAGTTCTTCCAGTTTTTTTACAAGTGATGCTTCAGTATATCTTGACTGTGGTTTTGTAAACCTTTCTGTTGCAACCATTTTTTCAAGATCAAGCGTCTGTCCCTTTTCAAGCAAGGGAAGCATTCCTGCAGCTTGTCCTTCTTCTGTTTCATCCGCATCGTCATCATCATGACTCTCAAAATAAACTTTTAGGAAACCATCAAACTTTAATACTTCACCTTCAGCTTTTAAAGTTTCTTTTTGAGTGGAAATCGAAATATCTGCTATGGTTTTTTCAAGTTCAGCATCAGCCATTTGACTGGCCATTGTCCGTTTCCAGATTAAGTCGTACAAACGCTGGGCATCAGCTATATCTACCTTGTTTTTATCCATGTAGGTTGGCCTAATAGCCTCATGTGCTTCCTGTGCTGATTCGTTTTTGTTTTTAAACTTTCTGCTTTGGTGGTAATGCTTGCCATAGTTATCAGTTATCTGTCGGGCAATCTCAGTTCTTGCGGTTTCACTCAGGTTCACACTATCTGTCCGCATGTAAGTAATATGACCAGCCTCATATAGCTTCTGAGCCAGAAGCATCGTTTTGCTTACACCATATCCTAATTTTCTGCTCGCTTCCTGTTGAAGTGTTGAAGTTGTAAATGGAGCTGCAGGTGTTTTTTTGGCCGGCTTTTTTATGATATCGGTTACCTTGTAATTGGCATTGATACATCCTTTGAGAAAGTGTTCTGCATCCACAAGTTCATTTTTTTTGGCACCTTCGGCCTTGAAATGTACTTGTTTGCCATTGATGTCTTTTGCTCCAAAAAACGCTTCAATTCTAAAACTTGAAGTTGAATTAAAATGATTAATCAAGCGTTCTCTTTCAACTATCAGACGCACTGCAACACTTTGAACCCTACCGGCACTCAGGTTATTCTTCATGCTCATCTTTCTCCATAAGATAGGAGAGAGCTCAAATCCTACAATCCTGTCGAGTATTCTTCTAGCCTGTTGTGCATTCACGAGATTCATGTTTACTGTTCTCGGATGCTCAACTGCTGCTTTAATGGCTGGTTTCGTTATCTCATGAAATACAATTCGCTTGGTGCTTACAGGATCTAATCCTAAAACTTCACATAAATGCCAGCTAATTGCCTCACCTTCCCGGTCCTCATCCGTAGCAAGCCACACTTCTCCAGATTTTTTTGCAATTTGCTTCAATTCCCTGACTACTTTTTCTTTATCCTCCGGAACAATATACCTGGGTTTAAATCCTTTTTTAATATCAATACCCATGTCATCTTTTTCAAGATCTCTTATGTGACCATAACAGCTTTTAACCTCGAAATCAGACCCCAGAATTTTTTCTATGGTTTTGGCCTTTGCAGGCGACTCAACAATCAGTAGGTTTTTTGCCATTTTCTTTCTCTCCGGTTTAAATCTCTTCTAATTCGATGCCTTTGGGTTAATAAAACTTTTGACTAATTGCTTCTGAAGATGCAATAATAAGGTAAACAAAACGATTTTTACATCAATCAGAATCAAAATGAACTAAAAAACTGATAAAAAAGAAGAGAATTTTCACCATTTTTTGGGGAAAAACCTCATTTTGATTTTAATTACCCTGCTGTCAAAAAGGCTATTGTTTTTTTAACAACCTTATTATCCTTATAAATTCTTCTGTGTCCCAGCCCTGTTGTAATCATGAATTCAATGTTCTTTGGCTGTAATTCAATAATGGGTTTTACATCACTCAAAGGAGTAATGTCATCATCCTCATCGTGAATCCATAAAAGTGGATTTTTAATCTGCGTTAACGCACGCCTGACAGAATAATAAGAAGGTTCTTTACCGGATTTATCAATGATAAATTGGTTGATACCTGCTTTTACGCCATTACTTAACCTGAAAAAACGAACGAAAAGACCAATTGCTGAAGTTGTTTCAGTTGCAGGTGCAATAAGCACAACTCGGGCATTTTCATTTTCTCCGTTTTCCAAATAAAGACTTATGGCAAGGCCGCCAAAAGAATGCGCCATATATCCATTAAACTTCCCTTCTTTAGCTTCAAGCTCCCTCAGCATATCTGAATACTCGGGAACAGTGATGGTTTTCCCTTCAGATTTGCCATGTGCTTTGGCATCCATGGCAAAAACCCCATAGCCGGCATTGATAATTGGCTGAATGTACCGGTCAAAATTATAAGCGCGTGATTCAAATCCATGGATAATCAGAATCTTTTTTTCATATTCGGGATGCCAGCAGTAACCATAAATATTTAATCCGTTTACATTAAGATGTACAGGTTTAGATTTCTCAAATACCGGTGGTGCAACCGGGCGTGGTTTTCTATAAGGTGTTGAAAAAATTCGAAATGCGGTTTTGGCTGCCCATTTGGACGAAAATGCTGCCTGAAAATTTAACTTTGCCCTTAAATAAAAAATTACAACCTGCTGGGCTGTTTTCATACCGAGGATTTAATCGTGCAAATATAATCCCGAAGCCACTCATTTGTAGATTAAATTGTAGTGAATAATTTAACTTTATGCCATAATGAATTTACTGGAAAGACTTTCCCGCATTAAAATGCTTGTTTTCGATATGGATGGGGTGCTGACTGATGGCAAAATTATTGTGATGCCAGATGGTCAGTGGGTTCGTTCCTCCAATATAAAAGATGGTTATGCAATTCAGCTTGCAGTAAAAAGTAATCTGGTTATCGCCGTTATTACTGGATCTCATGATGCAGGTATTGCCTCCAGACTGCTTAAACTTGGCGTAACTGAGTTTTATCAGCAGGTTAAATCAAAATCAGAGGTACTTTCATCTCTTATGCATAAATATAACCTGGGTTCTGAAAATCTTCTCTTCATGGGTGATGATATACCAGACCTGGAAGCATTTGAAATTGCGGGTATTAAAGCCTGTCCCAGCAATGCTGCTGCTGAACTTCTTACTAAGGCCGATTTTATATCAACAAAAGTTGGCGGGGACGGATGCGTAAGAGAAGTACTTGAAAAAATTTTAAAAATTAATGGTAAATGGGGAACTGAAAATAAAATCAGCAGTATATGAATCGTTTTTTTTTACATATACGGTCATTTACAAGTTTGATCAGGATTCAAAACCTGGCTTTCATCGTTTTTACACAGTACTTTTTCTATTTCTTTATTTTAATACCCATCTATAAGTATAATCCAGGTAGTATTGTGCTCGGTTTAAACGGACTTCACTGGCTTGTTCTGGCATCTGTGTTGATTGCAGGTGGAGGATATATCATAAATGATTATTTTGACCTCAACATTGATAGAATTAATAAACCCCAGAAGTTAGTAGTCGACAGGTTCATCAGCAGGCGTTGGGCTATGTTTCTTCATTTAATCCTTTCTCTTGCTGGCATACTGATCAGTGCCTATATTGCTTATTTATTAAGTAATCCATTGCTTCTGGTTTTCAATATCATTAGTGTTCTTCTCTTGTTTGTATATTCCAGTACATTTAAAAAGAAACTATTAACTGGAAATGTTATCATCGCCGCCTTGTCTGCATGGGTGATTATGGTATTATTTGTAGCCATGTGTCAATGGAATCCCGGAACTCTGGTGCCGGAATGGACTACCCAATTGCATGAAGTGTATAACATTGCTTTAGTATATTCAGCTTTTGCTTTCATTGTTTCATTGATCAGAGAAGTTGTCAAAGACATGGAAGATGAAGAGGGCGATAAAAAAAACGGATGTAAGACCATGCCTATTGTTTGGGGTATTAAATCAACAAAAGTTTTCATTGGTGTTTGGATAATTGTCCTATTTGGGTTACTGATTGTTTTTATTTTCAATCTGATTATTGCAGGATGGCTGCTGGGTGTATTGTATATAATTTTCGTTTTATTGCCTTTTCTCATCAGGATTTATATGTCTTTCAGTAAAGCGCTAATTAAAAAAGAATATTCCCAAATCAGTCGTGAAGTAAAGTTATTCATGTTATCAGGTATCTTTTCTATGTTAATCTATTACTTTTATCAATAATGCGTGAAATTATACTAGCCTCAGGATCTCCCAGAAGAAAAATGCTCCTTGAATGGGCTGAGGTTAAATTTACTGTTCAAGTTGCTGATAGTGAAGAAATTATCAATCCGGAACTTAATCCTGAACAAGTGGCTGTAGAAATTGCAAGGTCTAAACTTACAGCTGTTCGTTCCTTATTATCTGCTGATAAGTCAAACGTTATTCTCATTGCTGCCGATACAATAGTTGTATTGGATAATGAGATTATTGGCAAACCATCAAATCGTAGTCATGCTATAGAGATTCTTAATAAACTTGCAGGTAAAACGCACAGGGTGATATCAGGGGTATGTATTGCTGATTTAAACAACGCAGAAGAGTTTTATGAAGAAACATTAGTCCGTTTCCATCCTTTGACATCAGCGCAGATTACACATTATGTTGATACCTATGCTCCTTATGATAAAGCGGGTTCCTATGCCATTCAGGAATGGATTGGTGTGGTGGGTATACATTCCATTCAGGGTGATTTTTATAATGTTATGGGATTGCCGGTAAGTAGTGTAATACAAAAATTAAAAGCAGATTTTCACTGGAAGGATTAGTTTTTTTCACATTTTTAATGCTTATTTTCTCCTTTTTAAAATTTGAATTTTCAGCAAATTGCTGAAATGATTTCAGAGAAATTACTGCATCGTTTTTGGTTTGATTCAATCTTAAAAGTAGGAACGCTGACTACCTTTTGTGGGCAGGCAATAGAAATAGTAGATACTGGTCAATATAACCTGGACCAGGGTCCGGATTTTCTCTTTGCAATAATTAAACTGGGCGGACAAACCTGGGTGGGTAATGTGGAGGTGCATATCAAAACATCTGACTGGTTCAGGCATAAACATCAATACGACCAAAATTATGCAAATACTATCCTGCATGTTGTTTGGCAACATGACTTTCCAGACTTTGAACTTTGTCCAGTTCTCATATTATCCAATTATCATGTTGCACTTTCTATTATTGATTCCCATAAAAAGGCTTCAGAACTAATTGTTGAGACTGATACTTTTAAGCAATCATTCTCAGGTTCGTTACGAATTGACTTCGATTTCTGGGGTAAGAAAAGATTAGAAAGGAAGGCACAGATGTTGCTCAAGGATTTAGAAATCTATGAATTTGACTGGGATAAATCTGTTTGGGGATGGCTTGCGAAAACATTTGGTACACGTGTAAATGGTATGGCATTTTATGAAATGGCACATGCAATTCCTTTTTGGCTAATTAAAATGAATAGGTATGATAAATATGCGTTGGAAGCACTTTTTTTAGGTCAACTGGGTTTCTTAAATAACGACCATAACGATAAATACCTTAAATATTTATATGATATCTATCATGAATTCTGCCAGAAATACAACCTGAGACCGCTTTGTTTTCCAGTATATAATTTACGCATGAGGCCCAATAATTTTCCTGCAATCAGATTGTCTCAACTTGCTGCATTTATTTCCGGTGGTTACTTTGATCTGCAGGAAATTCAGCATGTTAAGGATATAACAGCGTTTAACCAATATGCTAAAATTCATACAAGCCCTTACTGGGAATCGCACTTTAATTTTAAAAGGGAAACAAACAAATCCCTCCGAAACATAGGGAATCAGATGACGATTGCGATAGTTGTAAATGTTTTTGTTCCATATCTGTATGCTTATGGCATCATTAAGAAAAACACTTATTTTATCACTTTAGCTGAAAAACTGTTAAATGAGTCTAAGCCTGAAGACAATAAAATTATTAGATACTGGTTTTCAAAAGGAATTCAGGTAAAGAATGCATTTCAATCTCAGGCTATCCTCGAGTTCAATCAATTTGGAAAAAGTGCTGTTAACCCCAGTTAAAATTAACTTCCAGTTTAATGTCTGGGTGAATGCTTTCCTTAACTGGACAGGACCATGCAATTGCTTCAAGTCTTTCCTGTTCTTCAACTGTAAATACAACCGTTTCTGGCCAGGAGAACCGGATATTAATCATTGATATCCTTCTTGGTGCAGCACTCATAATCTTTTCAGTATGACAGGTCGTTCCTTTTAGCTTCAGTTCGAGGTCCTTAGCACGTATGGCCATAGTAGTTAACATGCAAGCTGCCAAAGATGTTCCAATCAGGTCGGTAGGTGAGAATCTTTCGCCTTTTCCCTGATTATCTGTAGGTGCATCTGTTTCAATATCAGAGCCTGATTGTAAATGGGTTGCTAAAGTTCTCAGGTCTCCGGAATAAGTAACGCTCGAAGTCATTATTTTTTGTATAAATTTACTGAACATTCTGCAATTATGACACTACGTTTGATATCATCTATATTGTTTCTATTCGTTCTATCTTCTGTTAACGCTCAGATTAACCGGCAGCAACAAATGGAAAAACGCAATGATGAAAGAGCTCAGAAACGGGAGCGTATCAATCAGATGATTCGGAATGAGGAGGAAGGGGTACCATCATTTGCGAAACATACACTTTTCAGCATTAAAACACACCATGATGGCTATGGCGTGATTTTAGAAAAAGGATTTTCAGGATCTGCTTACAAGTCAACGATTTTTCAGTTGGAAATAAGTGAAAAGCAACATCCCAAGGAAGAAAAGCAAACAACTTCTGAATATTCAAATACAGGCTTTGCTTTTTTCGGAAAACCTTTTATTTACGGCAAACAGAATATTTTTTATCAGGCTAAATTGGGAGCTGGGCAACAAAGGCTCATTGGCGGAAAGGGCAATAAAAATGGTGTAGCGGTGTATGCAGTGGTTATCGGTGGCTTTTCAGCTGGTTTAGCCAGACCATACTATATGGAGTTCAACATACCTGGTGAAGCAGTTAAAAGAAAGTTTTCTGAGGCCGACAGAGATTTGTTCCTTAATCCGGAAAGGATAATTGGTGGCACAGGTTTACAACTTGGCTGGAATGAAATGAAGTTTATCCCAGGTGTATACGGCAAAGCCGGCCTTCGATTCGACTGGGCGAGATTTAATCAGGTTGTTTCGGCAATTGAATTTGGTTTTGGTTTTGATTATTACACCCAGAAAGTGGTACAGATGGTTGATAATCCAGGGCGAAATTTCTTTCCAACAGGATACATCGGCCTTGTTTTTGGTAACAGGAAGTGATGTAACTTTGTGTTTTGGAATGATATGAGTTGTAATAATATTCAGAGCACAGATACTGTAGTTGAACCCAGACAGAAAAAACCCGATTGGCTTAGAGTAAGGCTACCCGTAGGGGAGGGTTACAAACATGTAAGATCACTCGTTGATACCCATAAGTTACATACCATTTGTGAAAGTGGTAACTGTCCGAATATGGGTGAATGCTGGGGTGCAGGAACTGCAACCTTCATGATTTTGGGTAACATTTGTACCAGGAGCTGTGGCTTTTGTGCGGTTGCTACAGGTAGGCCTGAAGCTGCTGATTGGGATGAACCACAACGTGTTGCTGAAGCCATTCACCTGATGAAGGTGAAACATGCAGTTATTACTTCAGTTGACAGGGATGAATTGCCAGACGGTGGAAGCACGATCTGGTACAATACAATCAAAGCAGTAAAATCTTTGAATCCCTTGACAACTTTGGAAACACTGATTCCGGATTTCAAAGGTATTGAAGAACAAATTCAGCGTATCATTGATGCTGCTCCTGAAGTTGTTTCCCATAATATTGAAACTGTTGAACAGCTGACCAGAAAAGTCCGTATTCAAGCCAAATACTGGAGAAGCATGGAAGTATTAAGGAAGCTTAAGCAGGGCGGGATGAGAACCAAATCAGGAATTATGCTTGGTTTGGGTGAATCAAAGGAAGAAGTGATTCAAACGTTGAGAGACCTGGCTGACAACGGAACGGATGTTGTTACTATTGGGCAATATCTTCAGCCAACACGCAAGCACCTTCCTGTTCAACGTTTTGTACATCCTGATGAATTCAAGGAATATAAAGAGATTGGATACAGTTTGGGATTAGACTACGTAGAAAGTGGACCATTGGTTCGTTCCTCATACCACAGTGAAAAGCATGTTTTTCCGGGCTATGGCCGTGAACAATGGGAAAAAGAGAAATTAGTTCAGCATTGAATTAATTAAAGAATTATCTGTTTTTCTCCCAAACCAAAGCACTTGCGCCTAGAATAGCAGCATCAGATTCTTTGAGGTGGCTGACCAGTATTTTTACTTTATTCTGGAATACCTGGATGAGATTTTCCTCCATATGTTTCCGGGTAGGCTTCAGAATCAGGTCCCCCGACTTTGTTAATCCTCCAAAAAGAATAATTGCTTCGGGACTACTGAACATTACTGCATTTGCCAGGGCGAGTCCTAATATTTTACCTGTAAATTCAAAGATTTCAAGAGCAAGCTTATC
>JBILSG010000104.1:0-7388 GCA_044372235.1 Chitinophagaceae bacterium | reverse complement strand
TGTCTTCCATCCCAGTGACTTTGACTGGGCCGAGCAATATGCAGCAAAGGTTTCACCGGACTGTTTGCTTTATCTGCAGCCGGAATGGAGTAAGGCAGACATAATGACTCCGCTTATCATAGATTACATCCTTAAAAATCCGAGGTGGATCATCTCCCTGCAAACACATAAATACCTCAGCATACCCTGACCTTTTTTAATTTAACAGATTATCCATTTGCCCTAAAGTCAAATGAATTAATTTCATAGGATGAGGTTGTTTTTGTTGCTTTTCTGTTTTCTCCTTGTTACCAGTAGTACAGCACAGCAATATATTCCGGAGCTGGTTTCCAAAAAGAACAGGACAATTTATGATAAAGCCCTGGCTTATGCAGAAGATTTAAGGTATGTAGATGCGCTGAATCTTATCAATATTGCTTTGACAAATGACCCTGCTTTTCTTGAAGCAAGATTGTCTAAGGCCGGGTTGCTGAGTGAAATGAAAAACTACAGACTGGCTGTTCAGGAATACAAGGCCGCATTGGATGCTGATCAGGATTTTTGCAGGGAATACCTGCTCCCATACAGCATTAACCTTTCCGGCGCCGGAGAGTTTTCAAAAGCTTTGGCTGCTATTGATGCATTTTTGGGGATACCAGGGCTCAACGAATCCTCCATAAAGTCTGCCGAATACAGAAAAAGAAATATCCTCTTTGCACTGTCTCAACAGGATAAAATCGGAACGCTTGCACCCTTTGAGGTGATAAATGCAGGGGCTGCCATCAACAGTACCCTTTCAGAATATTTTCCTTCTATGACTGTAAATGGAGAGCGGTTGGTGTGGACAAAAAGGGTGAGTGATTTTAACGAGGATTTCTATTTCAGTGATAAGGTTGATGGAGTCTGGCAGGCTGCAGCACCTATTGAGGGTGAAATCAATACCCCTATGAAAGAAGGAGCCCAGCAAATTTCACAGGATGGGAAGTCGCTTGTTTTTGCAGGACAATATCCGGACAGTTACGGGAGGTTTGATCTTTATATTTCAAACCTTTCTGCCAGTGGCTGGAGTGCCAGACAAAATCTTGGAGAACGAATCAATTCAGAATTCTGGGAATCTTCACCTTGTTTGTCGCCTGATAAGTCGGCTTTGTATTTCGCCTCTGACCGTCCGGGTGGTTATGGTGGAATAGACATTTATGTGAGCAACAGACTGGCTAACGGCAAATGGTCTCTGCCGGAGAATCTCGGACCAGCAATCAATACGGCAGGCGATGAAAGCAGTCCGTTTTTACATGCCGATAATGAAACACTTTATTTCTCATCCAATGGCCTGCAGGGGTATGGGGGAGCAGACTTGTTCAAAGCGAAACGCGGTATAAATGGCTTTGAACAGGTGCAAAACCTCGGGTATCCGATCAATACAATCGATAATGAAGGGAGTTTTTTTGTTACCGCTGATGGTACCACGGCATGGCTTGCCAGCAACAGGGCAGATAGCAGGGGTGGACTCGACATCTATCATTTTGTATTGCCTCCATCAGTCAGACCCAATTCAACATCGTGGGTGAGTGGGAAGGTTTATGACAGCCTTACCGGAAAAGGATTACAGTCTGTAGTTGAGCTGGTGAGCATTGAATCCGGGCAGCTCATAGCACAGGTGCAAACAGACGCAGATGGCAGTTACCTGTGCACATTACCTTGTGACAGGGAATATGCATTTATGGTCAATAAAAAAGGGTATCTTTTTCATGCTCAGCGCGTTTACCTTCAAAAAGTAAATGGCACCTCAGGTATCAAGCAGGATATTGCCTTAAGTCCAATTCAGAAAGGAATGCAGATGATACTCCGGCATGTGCTTTTTGAGACAGGTAAATATGATCTGTTGCCAGAATCTGTTGTGGAACTTGATAAACTAGTTGCCTTGTTGAAGGAAAATGTAGGCTTGAAAATTGAGATAAGCGGACATACCGACAATACTGGACTGGAAACAGCGAACCTGGAGTTGTCAACCCTCCGTGCCAGGGCAGTTGTGCTTTACCTGGAATCAAAAGGGATACCTGCATCAGGATTGGCATACAAAGGATATGGTTCGTCCTCTCCTGTTGCCGGAAATGATTCTGCAGAAGGCAGGCAATTGAACAGGCGCACAGAGATGAAAATCCTTGACAGGTTGTAAATAACCAGCTCTTTGATGTTTTTTTCTTCCTTTTTGTTGTAGCATTAACGGCGGATTCAAACTGTGCCTGATGCAATTTGCAGCATGCAAGAAGAATTCACGGACGATGAAATGCTTCATCAAATTGCACTGACCTGTGTTCCACAGTTAGGTGATATACATATCGCAGTGCTTTTGAAAAACTTTGGCACTGCCTGTAATGTATTTATAGCTCAAAAAAGGGCACTCGAATGTTTACCCGGCATAGGGTCGGTCAGGGCAGGGGCAATCAAGGCATTTAAAAATTTTTCCGGCATTCAGAAAGAGCTTTCCCTTTGCCGTCAAACTAATACAAGGGTTCTGATCCGCGGAAAAAACGGGTATCCCTCCAGACTTAATCATTGTTCTGATGCACCTGCAGTGCTTTATTTCAAAGGCAATGCATCTCTCGATATGGCCAAGATTGTAAGTATTGTTGGTACAAGATCACCTACCCAGTATGGCAAAGACAGGGTGTTGGAATTGCTGGAAGTACTGGCAAGGTTTAAGGTGCTGGTTGTAAGCGGACTGGCTTACGGTGTGGATACACTTGTGCACAGGGAGGCGGTGAAACACGGATTGCCAACGGTTGGGGTACTTGGACATGGTTTGGATAAGTTATATCCTTATGCCAACAGGCAGCTTGCAGAAGAGATGCTATCGAATGGTGGTATGCTTACCGAGTTCATGCGGGGAACGAAGCCAGACAGGCAGAATTTTCCAAGACGCAACCGAATCGTTGCAGGAATGGCTGACGCCGTTATTGTGATTGAAAGTGGTGAAAAAGGCGGGAGTCTCATAACTGCAGAGTTGGCCAATGGTTACAACAAGGATGTGCTTGCATATCCGGGAAGGTCAATTGATGAGCAAAGTATGGGTTGCAATGCACTCATTGCCGGCCACAAAGCCAATCTTGTTACAAGCGGCCAGCAAGTCGTTGATTTTTTAAACTGGTCAGCTCACCAGCAGCAAACACCTCCAAAACAAATGGCTTTATTTACAACGCTTGCACCTGAAGAGCAGCAGCTGGTTGAGATCATTGCGTTAAATCAACCTGTATCAATTGATGCACTGGTGCAAATGTCAGCTCAGAAATCCAGTAAAGTCGCCTCCCTCTTATTAAGCCTGGAGATGCAGGGAATTGTGCTGCTTCTTCCGGGAAAATTATATGCATTGTGCCGGTAGTGCAAGCATATTTATTTTTTTTCTATCTTCGCATATGGCAACAAGTACAGGAAATTCCACAAAGTTTTTTGGTGAAGGATTAACCTTCGACGACGTATTGCTGGTTCCGGCATATTCTGATGTTCTTCCACGTGAAGTAAATATCTCTACACAGCTTACGAAGCAAATCACATTGAACATACCCTTGCTTTCCGCAGCAATGGATACAGTTACTGAAGCTACATTGGCCATTGCGCTTGCTAGGGAGGGTGGAATTGGCATTTTACATAAGAATATGTCTGTGGAACAACAGGCTGAACAGGTTCGCAGGGTTAAACGCAGTGAGAGTGGTATGATCATTGATCCTGTTACCTTGCATGAAGATGCTGTTATTGCAGACGCTTTACGTTTGATGAAGGAGAACCGCATCGGAGGTATACCCATTATCAATCATGCCAGAAAGCTTGTTGGTATACTCACAAACCGGGACCTCCGTTTTGAAACAGATAAGACCAGAAAGGTCAGTGAAGTAATGACAAAGGAAAATCTGGTTACTGCACCGGAGGGAACGGATCTTAAAAAAGCAGAAAAAATCCTTCAGAATTACAAGATTGAAAAATTACCTGTTGTTAAAACCAATGGCGAATTAATTGGATTGATAACATACAGGGATATTTTGCAGGTTCACAGCTATCCGCATGCTGTTAAGGATGAGTTTGGTAGACTCAGGGTGGGAGCCGCTCTGGGAATAACGCGGGATTTGATTGATCGTGCTGCTGCACTTCAGCACAATGGTGTTGATGTGGTATGTTTGGATAGTGCTCATGGCCATACTAAAGGTGTTATTGATTCACTTAAATTACTGAAGAAGAATTTTAAGCACCTCAATATCATTGCCGGAAACGTTGCCACAGCGGATGGTGCCTTGGCTTTGGCTGAAGCAGGAGCGGATTGCGTTAAAGTGGGAATTGGTCCGGGTTCAATTTGTACCACACGTATCGTGGCTGGTGCTGGTGTCCCACAGATTACCGCAATTCTGGAAGCAGCGTCAGCGCTTAAAAAAATCAATATCCCGGTTATTGCTGATGGCGGAATCAGGTATACAGGTGATTTTGTAAAAGCCATTGCAGCAGGAGCATCAACGGTGATGATGGGAAGTGTTTTTGCAGGAGTAGAAGAAAGTCCGGGTGAAACCATCATTTACGAAGGTAGAAAATTCAAGCAATACAGGGGGATGGGTTCAATAGGTGCGATGCAGCAGGGAAGCAGTGACAGGTACTTTCAAGATGTTGAAGAAGGGATTAAAAAACTTGTGCCGGAGGGTATTGAAGGACGTGTGCCATTTAAGGGAAATTTAAGTGAGGTGATTACACAATATGTAGGTGGATTGCGCGCAGGGATGGGTTATTGTGGTGCAAAAGACATTGATGCTTTGCAGCATTCCAAGTTTATAAAAATTACCCATGCCGGTATTCGTGAAAGCCATGCCCATGATGTAGCGATTACAAAAGAAGCACCCAATTATAGTCGTTAAGTTTCAGGTATATGATAAAACGGTTGCTTTTTCTGGTGGTTTTTTTCACTGCAGCAGTAAAACTTTTTGGGGAAGAGAAAGGAAGTGCACTCCGTATTAGCCTGCTGACGTGCAGTCCGGGTGAGGATTTATATGCAGTATTCGGACACAGCGCCTTACGTATAGTAGACAGTTCAGCTGGCACAGATATTGTTTATAACTTTGGAACATTTGATTTCAGTGACCCTGATTTTTATACAAAATTCGTCAGGGGAAAACTCCGCTATTTTCTCAGTCAGTCTCATTATGCAGATTTTATTTATGAATATGCATACTTCAAAAGACCTGTCACTGAGCAGGTTTTAGCACTTTCAGAAGGGGATAAAAAAGCAATTCAGCAGTCGCTGTTTGAAAACCTGAGTGAAGAAAACCGCTATTATAAATACGATTTTCTTTTTGATAATTGTACCACCCGTTTACGTGACTTGATCTTCAAAACAAATACACCTGGAGCTTTTTTGCCTCCGCCTTTTGCCCCCCGGGGATCTACATTCAGGGATCATTTGCATGGTTATCTTGACAGGGCAGATATGCCATGGACAAAACTGGGGATAGACATTTTACTTGGTGCAGGCGCAGACAGGGTTATGGATGTAAACGAATCGATGTTTTTACCTGACCCGCTGCTTTTGGGCGTAAAAGGTGCCAGGCAATCGGGCAAACCTGTTGAAATGGAATCGTCCATGTTACTTGATTATCCTGATTATACATCACAGTCAAAATCTTTAAACTGGCTGGTACCTGCATTGATTTTTTTCATAATGGGATTATTTGCATTTCTAGGTAGTACCGGGAAAAGTATAATGATGCAGAAAATTTCAGGATGGACAGACCTCCTGATATTTGGTGTATCCGGACTGCTCGGTTTTGTGCTGTTGTTTACCTGGTTTGGTACCGATCATGACAGTTTCAGGTATAACCTCAATTTAATTTGGGCAAGTCCAATTAATATACTGATTTTTTATGAAAGGGCAAAAAAAACCAGTTGGTATAGAAAGTTGTTGAAAATCAATGCGATACTGATACTTTTACTGATAGCAGCTTACTTGGTATGGCCGGGGATCATCAATCCACTCTTGTTCCCTGTGGTCATTGCCTTGTCATTCCGTTCTTGGATTCTCTCTCGTTCCTGATTAATTGCTTAATTTCAGGAATCAATCAGTTTCTTGAATAAAATTTTACTCTTTTTAATATCCCTAATTTTCTTTTCCGGATATATCCAGGCCAGGCATATTACCGGTGGGGAACTGAGTTATGTATATCTTGGGAAAAGTACTACCAGTCCCAATGCCGGTAATTACCGGATTAAGTTGAAGTTGTACAGGGATTGTTTCGCAGAACCGCAATTTAACCAAAGTGTCAATATTGTTTTGTACGAGTTGCCAGCCATGACTGCAACCAGTTTTTCTGTTCCTATTCTCAGACGGGAAGACGTAGTGCTGAAGTCGCCGGATCCCTGTATTGGTAATCCTCCTGTGATATGTTACGAAGTGGCTATTTATGAAGTTGATGTACCCAACCTCCCATTTAAGCCGGATGGTTATGTTGTGGCACAGCAATCATGCTGCAGGATTCAGGACCTGACCAATATTTATTCACTTGGTCGGGGTGTAGGAGCAACATATACAACGAATATTCCTGGAACCAATGCCGAACTTACAGCTCCAGAAAATGATACACCTGTTTTCAATACAAGTGATACCGTGATAGCCTGCAGCGGAAACTATTTTAGTTTTGATTTTGGTGCAGTAGACAACAACAACGACAAGCTTGAATTTTCATTTGCTGATGCGTTGGTCAGCGATGGGGGGGGAGGCATGAGTCAAACCACACAGCCGCCTCCTTATTCACCAGCAGGTTATACGCCTGGCTTTGCCGGAAATAGTCCGTTGGGAAACAAAGTTCGTATCAATCCAACTACAGGAGCAATCTCAGGTATTGCACCACTCTCAGGTATTTATGTGCTGACTGTTGCTGTATCTGAAATCCGTGGCGGTAAGGTTATCAATGTTCATCGGAAAGACTTACACCTGAAAGTGGCAGACTGTTCTGTAGCTGCTGCTGCACTGGAACCGGTATATACCTTATGTAAAGACGAAATGCTGCTTTCCATCTCCAACAATTCGACAAGTGATAAAATCAAAACGTATGAATGGGATATGGACACCTTGAATAAATCTGATCGGTTTGAAACAGCACAATCTGTTCGTTACCAATATACTCGTGCGGGAGATTATACAATCAGACTGATCACGAATAAGAATGATGTCTGTTCTGATACTGCCTATGCCACAGTAAAAGTATACCCAGGATTCAAGCCGGCATGGTCAATTGAACAAACCTGTGCTACCGTGCCTTATACGTTTAAAGATTTATCAACAACTACCTACGGTACAGTAAACAGTTGGCAATGGAATTTTGGGAATGTAGCAGATCTAACTGATGTATCAACAACTAAAAATGCGACCTATGCATATC
>JBILSG010000103.1:0-7435 GCA_044372235.1 Chitinophagaceae bacterium | reverse complement strand
CTTCCGAAATCCACATAGGACTCTGCAACAGTTCCAAGCGAAAAGGATGTCCCCTGCTCAGCACCGGCAAATTGAATACCCGTATATTTTGAAGTAAGTTCCGAGTCGTAGATTGACTTCTTATCTGGAAATAGGAAGCGCGGCTTTAGAACATGCGCAAATGCATTATTCAACAACCCTCCTTCTTCATGCGGGATATAGGCAGGAACCTGTTTCATTGTAAGCGCAAGAAACTCAACGTATGAAATCCTGTGTATCAAGCTTTCCATTCCGGTAGAAAAACTAGAACTGAAATTCTCAGGTGAAAAATCCTCCCGCACTATTTCAACAAATTTAAATAAGTTACTTAACTGATCTTCCTGAATAATTATCTGAGTGCGCTCTCCTCCGGTTAAATATTTTCTATACTCACCCTTACTGTATGTCCATACAACAGACATAAACAAACTAACTACAGTGATACTTGTTACCAGTAAAACAGACTTAAATGAAAACTTAGGAAGAAAAAGAAAATAAGCACCTATCATAACAAGTATATAATCTTTAAAAGCAGCCCAGAAACCGCTGAAACTAAGTAGGATCTCTAACACAATAAGGAGCAAAACAATTAACCTATTGGAGTCATCGACCAAAGTATGTGCTATCAAGAGAGTAAGTAATACCCATTTCAGGTAAGTGACAGATAGTAATAACTGCCCGCCAGGAATGAATATAATGGCATTATTGAGTACAACAGACAACAAAGAAACAATAACATAAACCAGCATAATTTTTTGACCACTATATCTGTTGAGTAAACTGTTTAAAATGGAAATATCAATTGATTTTACCCGAAAAACAGCAATTTGTATACCTGTAAGATAAACAGCCAATGCAGTCAGTCCAATCCATGAAGCGAGAACTATATCACTTTTCCCATAAATATACATTTGCTGTAGCGGTCGATTGACCATATCTGCATAAGGAATCAATATGGCAACAACAGACCAATAGAGCAACATGTTCACCAGTAAGTGCTTGGTTTCATTCATCCGCCAGCAAACATTAAATACATAAAGTAATAATATGCCAGCGTAAAGAAATAAAAACGGCTCCGATGAAAAGGCAGCCAGCATGAGCAGCATCAATAAATAGATAAACTTATTTTTCAATTAAAGTAATTATTTTATCAAGGGACTCTTTGATAAATTGAAATGAAAAATCTTCCACTGAATGCACAGCATTCTCAACAAGATATTTGAGGTGCGCTTCATTACAACATAACAACATTTTGCTTTCCAGATCAATTAAGTCATCAGATTTAAAGAGGTAACCATTGATACCCTCCTGAACTAGATCATGAGCACATCCACATCGATTACTTACTAAAACAGGGGTACCTGAAGCCAGAGCCTCATTAACAGCAAGACCCCATGTTTCACCTGGCCCCTTAGAAGGCAATACAAACACACTGGCCAACCTGTAAAATAATTTTATATTATGCTGATCCTGAAAAGGAAAAAGATGAATTCTGCTAGCAATTGAATCCGTCAGACTACTGATTTGGTTTTTTATTGTTGAATCGAGTATTCCATCGCCAACTATAACCAGCCTTAGGTTATCATGCTTCAAGGCAACTTTGTTAAATGCCTGAATAAGTAACAAAGGATTCTTCTTTTCAATAAATTTACCTGCAAAAAGAAATACAAGATGCTGTGGGTTTATATTCAACCTTTCTTTCAATAAATTCAGCTGGTGATATTCATTCGCAGAAAATTGAGCAAAACGAAAATTATCAACTGCATGGGGAGTCCGGATAATCTGTGTCTTTTTTACTCCAGAATTTATGAAATATGTATCAGCAGCAGAACCCGGACTAAGTACATAATCCACATGCCTATAAACCCATTTAAGCATGGTATACCTCAGTAAGACCTTCAAGGGATTTGCTTTTGAATCATCAATGCTTGTGGAATCTCCCCTGAAAATAATAGGAATTCTTCCTTTATAATGCATCATCATTCTCAAATGACTGAAATAATTCCATCCGAAAATAATGATGAGTGTAGGATTATAAGCTGCTGTTTTTTTTATTATACCGGGATTGACAATCGAAAAAAATGAAGTGAGTTTATTTTCAAATGCACAATTATTTAAAAATTCATATTTATACCCTTTCAATAAATCAATATTCCATGACCGCTTCTTGCCAAATCCAACATCAAAAGACGCTCCATCTTCTTTACCAATTGTATAAAAAACTTTTAAGTCATACTCTCCATACCCTGCAAGAAATTTAAATAGTGGAGCATGATACTGCACCGGATGTGTTGTTATAATCAGGATTCTGTGCGACAAAAAACAATATTGATTGATTACCTAATGATTGTATGCATGATAGAAGCAAGAGGATTGATTAATTGTTCAACAGAAAGTGATTCAACCTTTTCCTGAATAAAAGACCACTCGTTATTGATTGTTTTCAGCTTCCATGATATAACCTTTTTTTCAATATCACTGCAGAATGCTTCCTGAGACAATTGCTCATCATATTCACATACAACACCCCAGTCTGCTGAACGAATTACATCATTCACAGAACAATCCCTATGCAAAAGAGCAAAAACAGGGGTTTTCATTATAATTGCGTTGAATAACTTACTGGGCGTATAATGAGGCTCAGTACTACCCAGAATAAATACTCCGGCAGCATCACGTACATGAGCAAGAACGTCAAAATATGACAAGCGCAAAGGATACTCCATAATCACCTGACTGCTTAAGCCATATTGATGAGCCAATTGTACTATGGATGACTCAATACCTTCAATTTGATTTTTTCCCGTCCCTATAAAATGAATGCAGACATCCGAAAATAAGAGCGGATTATTGGCAATCACTTTAAAAAAAGCTACAAGTAATTCCTTCGATTTAGGCAAAAAAGCACCAGCATAAACAAGTCTGATCTTCGTATCGTCGCCATACAAATATCCACGTTTGTGTAGCCTTGTCAAAACAGCCTGCTCTGAGCTGTCCCACCCATATGGCATAGCATGTGTTTTTGCAGTTGAAATCAAATGTGGATTTCTCTTCAAAACAGGGTTATAATAGGATTCTGATACTCCGGTAATCAAGGATACAGCAGACACAGCCCATGGTTCAAGTATCTTCGCTACTAACGTAGAAAACCAGTGTCTACTGAATTTCTTTTCGGATCCCGGGAAATAATGGACCCATGGATCGATATAATCTATACCATATCTGACACCAAATCGCATAAAAAGGACTTTTCCAATAAGTGCCAGGTAAAAAGAGGGAATGAAAATGTAAACAAAATCAATCTTTTCCTGCTTAATTAACTTTGAAGCCCTTTGTATCAGTTGAAAAAAACCCCTCAAACCAATATCACCAACCATCCTCGGTCTTGTAACAGGCAGTGCTGAAACTTTCTCAATCCGCTGACCTTCTGAAATGAGTTGGAGTAATTCAGGATCTAATTTCTCCTCATAATATTTTTCATCTACCGTCAACACAATAGGTTCCCAACCACAATGCGGCAAATGGTTCGCAAACAACCTTACCCTATGGACAGCTGTAAGGTTTGAAGGCGGATAATGAGATGCTATGAGAAGTACCTTTGCGATTACTTATTTGTTTAAAGCATCTTCTACCAGATCCCTTATCACTTGTTCCTGCATCTTCCATTGATATTTACCCATTTCAATTGTAGGTTTATTCACTCCCCTGATAAGTATCCTTCGTATTAATTCAGCATTTGCTAATGTTTTTCCAGTTTCAATATAAGAAATAGAACCACCAAAATCTGGCTTCAATTCCAAATGACCTTTCGTAGAAGTTGCGATAACATGCAAATTAAGCTGAAGATAAAGCAGGATCTTGTTTGAAATAGTTAGATCTTTATTAGAAGGAAAAGATTCCTCTAATGCAAGTCCGTATTCAAACTGGTTAACAAAGTTTACCATATCACTGTGCTTCATCAATGAATGTATTTTTACCTTATGCGGTGTACCATTGAGACATTCCACTAAATACTCCCTATATGAAATAGAGCTAAAACCAATGAAATGAATTTCTACTGGAATGTCTAGCTGTCTTAAAACATTGATAAAATCCTCAATACCCCTGTTTGGTCCAACTGTTTGAGAAAACCAAACCAATGAATTCGGAATTTTCTGAATATGATTATCTTGAATATTGCCAGGCGGAAATGAGTTATACACTACTGACACTTGACGATCAAATTTGTAATACTGTTGCAAGGCTATAGACATAGAATCTGATGGACAAGTAACGTATTCAGCATACTTCAAAGCATGTAATTCATTTTCCCTGAACAAATTAATAGGCCTAAAAAAATTGGGATAATCTTTAGCGTACCAGTCCTCAAAGTCAAAGGCTACTTTCTTTCCTTTTTTCAACAATTGCACGCCAAGTAACAAACCTGCTTCCTGATGACAAATAAATAAATCTGCAGGAGTATTTAAAATGCGCTTCAGCTGAATTCCAGGCAGGTAAATCTCCTGATAAATGGAGGAAATTTTAAACCATTTAAACATATAATTGGCTACTTTTTTTAATGCCCGAGCAAATGAAACAAGGATACAGTTATTCCAACTATATATGAGTGAAAATGAAGGTAAATAATTGACGGCTTTGTCTATCAGTTTTTTATCCTCCGTTAGTAATAACGGATTATACCAGGTTGTATGAATCGTAACAAAAAAACCCCCAGAAGCCAGTGCATTCGCTTCCTTCCAAACCCGGGGATTCGCGGTAAGATGCTGTCCGGTTATAATTGTAATCCTTCTATTCAAGCCTCTACGTTTACCGAAATCTCTGATGTATTTCGATCAAAATGCTCAATGATGAGATTTTTATAAAGCGAAAGATATCGCCTGGCAGTTTCTTCAAAAGTATCCTGATCTTCACACATTTTAAAATCAGAAATGGCGAAATAGTTATGCTGAACATCCTGCATCGCAACCCTCAGAGAATGAATCGTATTTTGCTCATAAATATAAGCATGCGAATATGCCGCTAATACATCCTTGTTTCCCCTATTATTGGAAGCGATTATAAATTTGCCCATAGCCTTTGCCTCATGTATAACTAAAGGAGACATCTCTGTAATCCTGGTTGGTACAACCACTACATCAAGTTGTGCAAGTTCATTTTGTGCATCATCAGGTTGAAAAGGATTACACCAGTGGACGTTAGAAAAGAATCGTGTTTTGTTAACAAGGCTTAAAACAAAGGAATCTTCCAGATTTGAAATATCTGCAAATATCTTTAATTGATTAGGATTGTCCTTTATTGAAATAAATGTATCAATAAGCAGGTCTATACCTTTATCTGGAGTTAACCTACCTAAATAACCCAAAACCAATCCATCACCTTTTTCCCGGACTGAATTAACATCCATAAAAAAAGAACCCGTCTGTATAAGATGCAACTTATTAAATGAAACTATTCCCTGCAAAATGCCATGATACCATTTTGTGATAGCAACAACAGCATTGCTGAGAGTAATTATTTTATGCAAAGTCTGGATATGTTCGAAAACAATTGAATAACTGTTACACATAGTCGAAATCTTTCCTGACAGGAAGGCTGATCTCACATTATTATTGAAAAGAAATTCAGATAATAAAATTACAGGTTGAGTGAAAACACCCACCTTTTTCCTTGTAAGAAAACATTTAGTACACTTCAAAGCATCAGGAAGACCATCACACTCAAATTTTCCCAAGTATCTGAGGTCTTGCATAAAACATGAGTATCTCAATACATGAAGGGTAGTTACTACAGGGATATTTTGCTTTCTGAAATATTCCAGATCCAAAACGGTAAAGCCATCAGGACCTGTTAATTCATGAACATGAAACAAATCAGGTTGCTCATCACAAATGATTTGTTCAAGCATTTTAAATCTTGCTTCTTTGTCACTAACGCAAGAAAGAACAGGGATGATTCTGATGCCCTTATAGATATAAGTTGTAGTAAATTCTTCAGCGGAACTGTTTAAAACAAAACAGGATATGTTGAATTTTTGTAACTCACAGATCAGACGGTAAACATAGATTTCAGTTCCACCGGTATGCCTGGGAAGAAAAGAAGAAAGTATGAATCCAACCTTCATCAGGCAATCAATGCTTTTAGAAAATCGGAAAAACGATAATCAACTTCCATAAGAGCCTTCTTCATAACAGCAAATGACCTTGTTTTAAAAGCATATGATATGGTATTAAGAAGAAATCTTCTTTTTGATTTATCGATTAACATGATCTTCTCGCATTCCAACAAAGGAACATCACTCCTGGAAAGAATATCTTTGAAATACAGGTATCCATAAATCAGGTATTCATACCCTTTATTGATTTCCTGGCCTGCATGTCTTCTGTAATTCAAAAAATCAAAATCTAACAAAAGTACATCTGAATGGGCAGCAGCAAGAAGGTTGTAGTACATATCTCCTGCAACACCATAGCAAAGAGGAAACCCGTCGATTCGATCAAAAAGTTTTCGCGAAATCAATGTGCCACCCGGACCAATATGCAAAATTGACCTTTCAAAGAAATGAAACCGATATGCCTCATTCGGACTAAATTGTTTACACACATTGGGTGAAGACATTTTATTGATGACAAAAAAGTCTATGTTATTTTGTGCGCTGACTATTCTGGAAAGGTATTCCAGCGTGCCGTCTTTTATTGTATCATCAGAATCTACAAATAAAATATATTTGCCGGTTGCCAATCTGGCTGCTTTATTTCGATTTGGAAATTGACCAAGGTTTTCTGCATTTTTATGAATCTGTACATTGTTAAATTTAGATTGATAAGAAGCAGCTATTTCAAAAGTTCTATCTGACGAACAATCATCTAACAAAATCAGTTCATAATCCTGATAACCTTGCAACAATATACTTTCAAGGGTCTCTTGAATATATTGTTCCCGGTTGTAGGATGTAACTATGATGGAAAAAAAGGGAACCGACATATCGATTTAATTCTGCGTAGCATGATGGTTACTGCATTAGGTATCCTGATATGATCGAGTCGGCTTCCATAAATCTTTCTCTTTATCCGTTCTCGTCTTCCTGCAATTTTCAATGCATGACTTTCAAATTCACCCACTTGTTTGAATGGATCAAACAGCCTTGCCGCAAGACTTGATGCGTTTGAAGACAGCTGTTGCGATTTTAAATTCAAGGAATAAATTGCAGAGAGTGCATTTGCATATGTCAAAGCTGACGAATCATTCAATACATAACCTGTTCTTTCGTGGATTACAAGGTCGCTGACATTGTCTGACCAATTCGCAACAACAGGTATCAATCCTGATTTCATGCCTTCAATAAGCGAAACAGGAACTCCTTCATGTTGAGATGGCAGTAAAAATACATTCGCTTCTGCAAGAACTTCTGCCAGTTTAT
>JBILSG010000102.1:0-7506 GCA_044372235.1 Chitinophagaceae bacterium | reverse complement strand
CCAGTGTGCACGAAGTTGTGAAAATTGGGGATACGCCGGCGGATCTCCTTTCTGGTTACAATGCTGGATGCAAGGGCAACATTGGTGTGTTGAGTGGCGCAAATGATGTTGAAACACTTAAACGTTATCCGCATACACATATCATGGACGATGTCAGGCAATTGCCAGGACTGATTACTCAAGAATTTAACAAGTAGTGATGCATCAAAGTGCAGGTGTAGCAGGCTTTTCATACCGTCCGAATGCATCCTTTGTTATCAAAGCGGCAGCAGCTGCTTTTATAACATACCTGAGTATGTACGCTTTCAGAAAACCCTTTACAGCAGCTACCTATGATGGTTTGTACCTGTGGGGAATGCAGTACAAACTATGGCTTGTATTGGCTCAGCTAATTGGTTATACCTGTTCAAAATTTCTGGGGATTCGGTTTATTGCTGAACTCACAGAAAAAAACAGGATAGCTGTTTTAACGGGTCTCATGTCTTTCGCGCTCCTGACATTATTATTGTTCGGGATGATACCATACCCGTACAACCTGCCGGTTATGTTTCTGAATGGCTTGCCTTTAGGGATGATCTGGGGTGTTGTATTCTCATTTCTGGAAGGTAGAAGAACAACGGAGTTACTGGGAGCTGTGATGGCTTCGAGTTTTATAATTTCCTCTGGTATTGTAAAATCATCAGGAAGTTGGTTATTGCTGAACTGGAGACTTTCTGAGATGTGGATGCCATTTGTGACAGCCGTATGTTTTATTCCTTTATTGATATTGGGTATTCTTCTTTTGAGAAATCTTGCAGCGCCTGATCAGGATGATATTGCGAGCAGAACGGCCAGACTGCCTATGAAAAAGGCAGAACGATCTGAATTTCTAAAGCGCTTTGCTCCGGGTATTGCAATGTCTGTATCCCTTTATGTTGCGTTGACGGTATTCAGAGATCTGAGGGATAATTTTGCCGTGGAATTCTGGCAGGCCATAGGTTTTGGAGATAGTCCGGCCTTATTTACTTTTTCAGAACTTCCTACTGCGGTAGCTGTTTTAGTGGTCATCTCCCTGATGATTATCATCAGGGACAATAAGCCGGCCTTCTTCAGTACCCTGATTATTTCTGCATGTTCCGGCCTATGTCTTATTGTTATTTCTCAGCTTTTCAGCAAGGGCAGGATTTCAGGTGTTACCTGGATGATACTTGCAGGTGCATTGATGTATTTGCCCTATATAGCCTATCATACACTATTTTTTGAACGGTGGCTAGCCTATTTCAAATACAAGGGGAATGCAGGCTTTCTGATGTACATGGCAGACACTGCAGGTTATCTAGGTAGTACCATCGTACTCATCATCAAAAGCTTTGCAACACCGCAGATAAGCTGGCTCGACTTTTTTATTTTTTCTGCTACGCTTGCCGGTTTCTTGATATTAATATTATCTGTATTTGCTTTTTTATATTTTAAAAAACAGGCTGTACATAACTAATAAAATTTGAGCAATAACTATGTTGAAAAAAAACTATGATGCAATTGTTGTTGGAGCTGGGATAGTCGGACTAGCCATGGCAAGGGCTTTGGCCAAACGAGACAAATCTGTATTGGTTCTTGAAAGGAGTGAATTTGCGGTGGGTGCTTCCATCCGGAATTTCGGCATGGTTTGGCCAATCGGTCAGCCTGAAGGGGATCTCTATGAACGGGCACTCTTGTCGAGAAGAATCTGGCAGGAGATATGCCAGGATTCGTCTATCTGGTATGAAGAAGCGGGTTCTCTGCATCTCGCATACAGTGAGTTGGAAATGGAAGTTATCAATGCATTTTACGGGCAGGTCAAATCAACAAGACCATATAGCCTGCTTGATGCTACTGAGGCTTGCAAGATGTCATCTTCTATTGTTTCACACAATTTGGTTGGTGGTCTACACAGTCCAGAAGAAATGATTGTTGATTCACCCAAGGCGATCAAACAGTTGCCTGCTTATTTGCATGAATGCTTGGGGGTTGAGTTTCTCTGGAAGAAACCAGTTCACACTGTTGAAACAGGTTTGGTCTATTCAGGTGCTGACCGATTTGAAGCAGATGAGATTTTTGTTTGTAGCGGACCGGATTTTGAATCACTTTTTCCTGACTTGTTTGCCAAGGCTCCTATAACCAGGTGCAAGTTGCAGATGATGCGTTTTGCTGCACAGCCTGATGCGTGGAGGATGGGGCCATCTTTGTGTGGCGGGCTCTCTCTTTTGCATTACAAGGGATTCCAGGCTGCTGGTAATATCCTTGACCAGCTGCATGCAAGTTTTGAGCAAGCCAATCCCGATTTTTTCAAATGGGGAATCCATGTGATGGTTTCACAAAACGAGATTGGCGAATTAATTATTGGCGACTCCCACGAATATGGCCATACCCATGATCCATTTGAGCGTTCTGAAATCAATGAGTTGATATTGAATTATTTGTCATCATTTGCAAGGTTTGACAAGGAAAAAATTGCAGCTACATGGAATGGTATTTATCCCAAAATGACAGATGGACGAACCGAGTTTATCCAATCACCTCATCCAGGTATTACTGTTGTGAATGGACTCGGTGGGGCGGGTATGACACTCTCATTTGGATTGTGTGAACAATTGGTAGGCGGACAGTATAAACACACCGAAAATTTTATAAATCTTTAATTCATGCAACACATTATCAATGAGTCAGGTAAACAGATTGCTTACATCAGGAATAACATTATTTTCAATAATGAGAATGATGCAGTGGTAGGAATTAAAATAGGGGACTGTTGTTTTGGCAGGAAACCGCTGGTTATTGGGAAAATCATACAGGGTAAGGTTTACCTTCTTAATGGTGAAATCACAGGTATCTGTCAGAGTTACACGGTTCCAAACGAGAAATTCGCATCCAAGGAGCAATTGATTGATGCCTGGGGAATTCTCTCCAGCATTTCAGACCATACATGTCCTTGGATTATTACTAAAGAGCAGTGGTCGGCAACCTCATTGCTCGACCACCTGAAGTGATGCATCCCTGTTGCGGAATGAGATACATGCAGTAATTTGCATTATGGCTAAAAGCAGGCATTACTATATTCGAAAATCACACCGTTATCTCGGTTTGCTGTTGGGTCTGCAATTTCTCTTATGGACTATTGGTGGCCTCTATTTCAGCTGGAGTAACATGGATGAAATCCATGGCGATTTCCAGAAAAAAAAGGTTCCATTGTTGAAATCAGATTTGGCATTGGCGTCTCCCAGTATTGTGCTGGATTCCATCAAAAAAAATCATACAGTAGACTCTCTGGTTTCTATTCAACTCATTGATATCCTTGGAGAGCCACATTATCAGATCAGGTGTGTTTCGGCTATCCATGATACCTTGACGCACAAACATGAGAGGGGTTTGATGAACCACCTCGCACATGCAGTTACTGGAAAACTCCGTGAACCGCTGAACCAGCAGGAAGCAGTTGCTGTAGCTGCCAGACATTTCAACGGACAGCCAGCAATCATGGGAACCGAATACCTGACTACAACCAACAGCCATCATGAATACAGGGAGCAGCCGCTTCCTGCCTATGCAGTAACATTCACTCATCCCTCCAATACAACCGTTTACGTTTCCACCGAGCTGGGGACTGTCCAGAAATTCAGGAACGATAAATGGCGGATCTTTGATTTCCTTTGGATGCTTCACACCATGGATTATGAATCCCGCGATGAAATCGGTAATATGCTCTTGCGTATATTTTCAATTTTTGGATTGATTACCATATTGAGTGGATTCGCACTCTATTTCACCAGTAGCAGGTGGTGGAGACGCAAATTCAGGGATTAGGAACATACTTTGTATTAATTTGCAGACTGTTCTACAAATTATGCCAATGAGGTGGTCTTTCAGAATTGTGTTTTTGTTGCCTTTATTCATAGGTTCCATATTAACAACACCTGCACAGGAGAAGAAAGACAGCGCATTCGTGGAACTGGATGAGGTTGTTGTCTCCTTCAACAAATGGGAACAATCGAGGAATGAAATTCCGAACCGAATAGAAAAAATAAACCGGCAAGATGTTAGGTTACGTAATCCGCAGACAACTGCAGATTTGCTCGGACAAATGGGTGGTGTGTTTATTCAAAAAAGTCAGCTCAGCGGGGGAAGTCCCATGATCAGGGGCTTTGCCACCAACCGTGTGCTGATTGTAAATGATGGTGTAAGGATGAACAACGCAATTTACCGAAGTGGTAATCTCCAGAATATCATCAGCATTGATCCATTCACCATAGAAAACGGGGAGGTGGTATTTGGTCCGGGTTCCCTCATTTACGGCAGTGATGCCATTGGTGGTGTCATGGATTTCAGGTCTGTGACTCCTAAGTTTTCAACCAACGAAAAGTTGAACGTGGGAGGGAATACTGCGTTGCGCTACAGTTCAGCCAACCAGGAAAAAACAGTACATGCTGCAGTTCATGTGGGTACAAAAAAATGGGCTTATTTCTCATCGTTCACTTCAAGTGCATTCAGTGACCTGAAGATGGGTGTCAGGGGTGGTCAGGACAGCTACCTGCGCCCAATTTATGTGCAGCGTATTGGCAGCACAGATAGCATTGTGGCCAACCCGGATACGAGGGTACAAAAGTATTCAGGATATGAACAAGTGAATGTTTTACAGAAATTGAGGTATGCTGCGGGTAAGCACTGGGACCTTCAATATACATTTATCTACGCCGGTACAGGTTCAGCTCCACGATATGACCGGTTAATTCAGAATAGAAATGGTAAACCCCGGTTTGCAGAGTGGAGTTATGGTCCTATGCTATGGCGGATGCATACGCTTTCAGCTATTCATAACCGTAAAAATCCTTTCTACGATGAATCCAGGTGGATTGCCGCATACCAAGATTATGCGGAAAGTAGGATTGACAGAACCCGCACTACTTTAAATCGAACTATTCAGTCGGAAGCAGTTGATGCCTTCAGTTTCAACTGGGATGCACAAAAATTGGTTGGCAAAACACAGTTGTTCTATGGGATGGAACAGGTGTCCAATAAGGTGGGTTCTGTTGGTTCCAGAACCAACATTGCCACAGATGTTGTCACTCCATTTGTGAGCAGGTATCCTAATGGCAGCCGGTGGACGACCTCCGGACTTTACCTTTCCCAAAAAACAACTGTAGGTAAACGGGTTACTTTGCTGTCTGGACTGCGATACAGTTACAACACGCTCAGCGCCAGATTTGATACATCATTCATAAAATTCCCCTATAAGGCGCTTGATATAAAGGAAGGTGGCGTAACGGGAAATCTGGGTGTTGTTTTCAGGTCCTCAGAAATGTGGCAATGGAATGCAAACATATCATCTGGTTACAGGATGCCCAATGTAGATGATGCCGGTAAGTTATTTGAAAGTGTTCCCGGTAACCTCACTGTTCCAAATCCGGATCTGAGATCTGAATATGCCTGGAATTTCGAAGGCGGATTTGTGTTCAGGATTCCACAAAAGTTTCGATTGGAGCTCAATGCCTTCCATACTTTGCTGAACAATGCCATTGTCCGCAGACCCTTTACATTCAATGGCGCAGACAGCATCAGTTTTGGCGGCATCAAAAGCAGGGTTGAGGCGTTACAGAATGTTTCAAGGGCAACAGTCTGGGGTCTGCAATTGAGTGCACAATGGAATTTGCTCCCCTCACTGGTCTGGCAGGGACATGCCAACTGGATAACTGGAAAAGAAACTGATGATCTTAAAAATGAGCAGGTCCCTCTCCGACATGCGCCTCCCTTTTATGGGAACTCCCTGCTGAGGTATAGCAAAAACAGGCTTTTTATGGAGGCATCCCTGTACTATAATGCACCTGTGGCGAGCAGTAAACTGGCTCCTTCTGAAAAGGCCAAAACAGAAATCTATGCGGTAGACCCGTCCGGAAATCCTTATGCTCCGGGATGGCACACCATTAATCTCAAGGCATCCTATCAGTTAAGAAAGCAACTGTCATTCACGCTGGGTTGGGAAAATATCACCAATCAGCGGTACCGGCCCTATTCGTCAGGACTTGTTGCTGCAGGTTCCAATCTGATTGTTTCTGTAAGGACAGAATTCTGATTGATTTGTGGTAATAGGTATTACCTGAATACTTCATGAATTCCATTTTTCAATTTCAATTGTTATGTTTACGAATGAAATAATCTGGAATTCATGAAGCATTTTTATTGCAGTGTTCTTCTCTTTTTTTCACTGTTACTTACACATCAGGTAAAGGCGCAGGAGCCCCGTCTTACAACAATACAGCCTGTTGTCCGTTATCAGCAAATGCCTATGCTGGCTGAGAATTCAGGTATGATCTGGTGGAATAATCTTATCTGGCAGCATAATGACGGTGGTGGTGAGCCCGCTATCTATGCCACAGATACGGCTAGTAATGTCATATTGAGAAGGGTGATTCTCAAAGGAGCTGTCAATATAGACTGGGAAGATATGGCGCAGGATGATCAGTACATCTATATTGCAGATGTGGGGAACAACACCAACGGTTCAAGGCCTAGATTCATGATTTATAAGATTGCAAAATCAATGATTGTGGATAGTCCGCGCAACCTCACCATTCAGCCAGAATTAATTACTTTCCGATACGAGGACATGCTTGAGAAGCCTGAGCCAGTTGCGGGTAACACTACTGACTGGGATTGTGAAGCTATGATTGCCTTTCAGGACAAGCTTTATCTGTTTACCAAACAATGGAAAGGTAATAAGACTGTGATGTATGAGCTCAGCAACAAGGCTGGTGATCAAACTGCAAAAAGAAGAGACAGCCTGGATGTCGGCGCATTGATTACAGGTGCTGATGTGCATCCGGGTTCAAAAAGAGTTGTATTGACAGGGTATACCAAAACAGGTCTGCGCTTTCTTTACCTGCTAAGTAGTTTCAAGGGCGATAATTTCTTTTCAGGTGAGCAGAAAAAAGTAATGCTTGCCGGACCAGCACAGACAGAATCTGTTGCATTTGTCAATGAGAAATTATTGTTTATAGGCAGTGAAGCCATATCAGTATTGAAACAGAAGCTGGAATATATTTGGGCTGATTCATTGTTTTCAAAAGGCAAGTAAACCGGTAAGCGGTTTAAAAACTCAGAAACTCACAGCTTATGAGTTAGTGTTTTAATTTTATGTCAGATTTTATTGTTGAGAAAAGCAGCCAACAGCTGGTGAAAATGATGGGTCCCTTGCTCCCTGTTGGCAGAAAACCGGCCAGTTGCATAAACCCTGGATTTTAAGCCCTTGTGCACATTTTCAACGACGTATTCATCTTCACGTTCTACCTTATCCAGCATGGCACCTGCACCTGAATGCAGTTTGCTTTCATCATATACATAGGTTAGGAAAGAGACTTTTGTTTTGTCGGTGTTGATGGGTTTCACAATATTGATGGATAATCCCCATGGATAAAAATTGAACATCATGTTTGGGAATATCCAGAAGTAATAGGCGCCTATATTTTTTCCATAATCTATATGCCCCTCCGGCAGGTT
>JBILSG010000004.1:0-23825 GCA_044372235.1 Chitinophagaceae bacterium | reverse complement strand
TGTCCGGGGTTTTCGTAGAATTTGGCAAGAAAGGGATTGTCAGCAAATTCTTCTAAAATCAGTCTGGCATTGAGTTTTTGGGCAAGGAGATGAGATAAGGTTGTTTTCCCCGCACCAATGTTGCCCTCGATTGTAATAAACCTGTATTTCATGCTTCAAACATACTCAACACCACACAATTCAGCCTGCATACTTTTTCACATTGGTTGAAAAAGATTCACTGCTAACTGATCATCGCACTGTTCATACATTTCACGGATACTTAAATTTAGGTCTGGATCCACCAGATCCGGAGCTATCTCCATCAATGGCACTAATGTAAACCGTCGCTTTCCAATTCTTGGATGTGGAATGGTGAGTGCTGCCAATTTTAAAACAAGATCGTTGTAATATAGGATATCAATGTCTATGGTTCTGGGGTCATTGGGAACATCCCTTTTTCTTCCCAGTTGAGATTCAATGTTCAGAATTTGATTCAGTAGATCAATTGGCATGAGCCAGGTTTCAATAATCAGCAATTGATTCAAAAAGTTAGGCTGATTTTCATTTCCCCATGCAGCAGTTTCATAAATCTTTGATTTAGCTATAATTTTACCACAGCTTTCCTCAATCGCAGCCGTTGCGGCATTGAGATTTGATATCCGCGCTCCAATATTACCACCTATCAGTAAATATGCATTATTTGTAAATTGATTGGTCATAGGGATGTAAAGTTCTTTATTTTCGTCTTCTAAACCTTTGGATGTGAAAAGTTTTTTCAAAACTGTCCTGGCAGTATTACTAGCTCTTTTTGTTTTTTTCGGATTGATATTCCTTCTTTTTGCAGGTATTGCAGGTGCTTTAATGAGCACTGAACAAGTTAAGGTAGAAAAGAATTCAGTTCTGGTGATAGATTTGTCTGAACAGATCATGGAAAGAAAAATGGATGACCCATTTGCTGAGCTTACTGGCGAAGCAACGGCTCCGGATTTATATACAACACTCCGATTGATAAAGCATGCATCAGCTGATTCACTTGTCAAAGGTATTTACCTCATCGCAAAAGATAATCCCAATGGATTTGCCAGTTCCCAGGATTTAAGGCGTGCGCTTCTTGATTTCAAAAAAAATGGCAAATTTATAGTTGCTTATGGCGATTATATTTCACAGAAAGCCTATCATGTGGCCAGTGTTGCGGATAAGATTTATTGTCATCCCATGGGTATGTTTGAATGGCAGGGTATGTCTGTGGAATATGTTTTTTTCAAAGGCCTGATAGACAGACTGGAAGTGAAGCCACAGATATTCTATGCCGGAAAATATAAAAGTGCAACTGAGCCATTCAGGGAAACAGCCATGACACCTGCTAATAAGGAGCAAACCAGCGAGTGGCTTAATGGAATATATGGTAAGATGGTTGAAGATGTCTCTTCATCCAGAAAACTCAATAAAGATTCCATGCGTTTGCTCGCGCAAATATTTGCATTGGATAAACCAGAAAAGGCAGTTAAAGCAGGTTTAATTGATGGTTTGAAGTATGATGATGAGCTGAGAGATGAAATACGTAAAAGGGTCAATCTGAGTAAGGAGAAATCCATAAATTTTATAAAACTTGGTAAATATGCTTCAGCAAATAATGTTTCGGGCGCGTATTCAAGCAACAAAGTTGCACTCGTTATTGCCGAAGGTTCGATAGTATATGGCAAGGGATCTCCTGATGAAGTAGGTTCGGATGATTACATCAGTGTTTTGCGTAAACTGAGAAATGACGACGGAATTAAGGCTGTTGTGCTGCGGATAAACTCTCCTGGAGGAAGCAGTCTGGCAAGTGAAATTATATGGAGGGAAATTGACCTAATCCGGAGGACGGGTAAAAAAGTGGTTGTATCTATGGGAGACGTTGCTGCCAGTGGCGGATATTATATCGCCTGTAATGCAGACAGGATAATGGCACAGCCGAATACCATCACTGGCTCAATTGGTGTATTTTCAGTTGTACCTGATCTTTCATCATTTATGAAAAACAAGCTGGGTGTAACCTTCGACAGGGTTCAGACCGGCCCTTATGCAGATATGCCTTCAGTAACGAGATCGCTGAATAGCTCAGAACAGCAATTCATACAGCAACAGGTAGACCAGATTTATTATGACTTTAAAAAACGTGTTGCAGATGGTAGAAAAAAATCAGTGGATTATATTGATAGCATAGCACAGGGGAGGGTATGGACAGGACAAAAGGCCCTTGAAATAGGACTTGTTGATGAGCTGGGTGGTCTTGAAGAAGCCATTGGTGTTGCCGCGAAACTCGCAGGTATCAAAGACTATAAAATTAAAATGTACCCAGAACCTAAGTCCTTTATTGAATACATTCTCGAAAATTACGAGGGAGAATTTACATCAATTGCACTGGATCAGACTTTAAACAAAGATGAGGTAAGGTTGTTAAAACAAATTGGTGAATTAAAAAATGAAAAGGGAGAAATTAAGGCAAGAATGCCTTTTGAATTTAAAATCAAATGAAGAAACAAGATCAGTATAGCCAACTCCGCGCAATGATGGCTATTGCTTCCGCTAGTTTGCGTTCTATTTTCAGGAGTCCGTCAGCTGTTATTTTCAGCTTTCTTTTTCCAATTATATTCATACTCGTTTTTGGCTTTCTGAGCTCCACTACGCCTGTGATACGGGTTACCTTTGATCCTGCCTCCCAAACAGATAATGGTCTTTACAGGCAGCTTCTGGAAAAGAAAAACTTAAAAATTGTAACGCAGCCGCTCGTCATATCCAGACAGGAATTAGATAAAGGCCACATAACAGCTATCCTCAATATTAAAGCTGTTAACCCAGTTGCATTTCCTAAGTATGCGATTGAGATAACTACTTCAACTGCAGCTACAGATAAAATAGGTCTGCTCCAGTCAATCATTCAGCAAACCATCACAGAACTCGATCTTGTTGATTTTCCCGGAAGGCCGACCTATGCATTCATGGATAAAAAAGTGTTACCCGGCAGGGAATACAGAACCATTGACTTCATTTTGCCGGGTCAACTTGGTTTTTCATTACTCAGTGCAGGTGTATTTGGCGTAGCCTTCATTTTTTTCAGTTTGAGACAAACACTCGTTCTCAAAAGATTTTATGCAACACCTATCAGGAGAAACTATATCGTTTTTGGAGAAGGACTTGGCAGGATAGCATTCCAGATGATCACTGCAGTTGTCATCCTTTCAATAGGACATTTTGCCTTTAAGTTTACGCTTGTAAACGGGATGGTTACATTTATTGAACTTTTGATTCTTAGCTTGGTAGGATTGATTGTTTTTATGGGTTTTGGATTCATTGTAAGTGGACTGGCAACTAGTGAGAGCACTATACCACCATTTGCCAACCTGGTCACCTTACCACAGTTTTTATTGGCGGGAACCTTTTTCCCTGTAGAAAATTTCCCTGCATGGTTGCAGCCTCTGTGCAGGATTTTGCCATTGACACACCTCAATCAGGCTATGAGAAATGTAGCCTTTGAAGGGGCTCACCTCAATGACTGTTTACCCCAGCTTCAATACCTGTTGATTTGGGGTATAGTAGTCTATGGAGTTGCCATCAAAGTTTTCAAGTGGGAGTAAGGCATTTATTTGGCAAATAGTTTCAGGTTGCGTTGTATTCCTTTCCATTTTGTTCTACTTAGCGCAGAATCTTTGAATAATTTTTTGAAACCTGATTCATCCATTGTCATCCATTCTTTGATGGAAAAACTGATGATTTCATTACTGGGAGCAAAGTCCGGGTGATTATGCGGTTTGCTGAATCTGTTCCATGGGCATACATCCTGACAAATATCACAACCAAAAACCCAGTTATCCGCTTTTGCAACAAGGTTATCCGGAAGCTCTGCCGATTTCAATTCTATGGTAAAGTAAGATATACACTGATTTGCAAGTAATGTTTTATCTGGGAGTATAGCTTCAGTAGGACAGGCATCAATACATTTTGTGCATGTACCACAGTAATCCTGCGGGAGTGGGTTATCGGGTTGCAATTCAAGATCTGTTATCAACGTTGCCAAAAAAAAGAAAGATCCTTTTTGCTTGTTAATCAGATTTCCGTTTTTGCCTATCCATCCAAGTCCACTCCTCGCAGCCCAGCTTCTCTCAAGAACGGGAGCAGAGTCTACAAATCCTCTTCCTTCAACCTGACCTATACTTTCCCTGATGTTTTGCAGAAATTCATTGAGTTTTTGACGTATAACCAGATGATAATCTTTCCCGTAAGCATACTTTGCAATTTTAGGCGCAGATTTATCCTGTAGTTTCTCCGGAAAATAATTAAACAGGAGTGTAATAACTGATTTGGCACCGGGAACAAGCTTTGTAGGATCCACACGCATGTCAAAATGATTCTCCATGTATTTCATTTCGCCATGGAATCCTTTTAACAGCCATTTCTCAAGCCTTACTGCATCCTCAGTTAAAGCTTCGGCTTTCGCAATACCAACTTCATCAAAGCCCAGTTCAGTTGCAATAGCTTTTACCTTATGCGTATCTGTTATAGCTTTGTGCTGAAACATGTAAACTTAATTTCCTTCAATAGCACTGTTTACTACATCCATAATTTCTTCAGATAAATCTTTTTTGAAATTATCATTCAACTGGTTAACGATCAATATACCGGCAATTTTTCTTTTGGTATCAATCCACGGCCAGGTTCCATACATTCCCACAGCAGATAAGATGACTCCATTTCCCTTACCGTCATCTTCCAAAATCCAGGCTCCCATTCCATACTGATATCCCTTTGTGATATCAGGAGTATACCTTAAACGGGCATCGGGATATTGTTGCTTAAGCAGTTCGTTTACCGCGTTTTCACTCAATACCCTTTTTCCATTAAAAAGGCCTTTATTCAGTAACATCTGCATAAAGTTCACATAGTCAAAAGCAGAACTCATAGCCCATCCTGAAGGATTCGGAGCGTTTCCTGATTCATTGTAGAATGATCCAGTTCTGATTCCCAGTGGTCGGAACAGTTTCTCCGCAATCACACGCTCAAAAGATTTTTTTGTGGCTACCTCAACAACCCTCGCTGCAATGTTCATACCAACACTGCCGTATGCAAAAGCCTGGCCGGGGTTGTCAACAATAAGTTTTTTAATGGCATAATGGTCGGCTTCTTCTTCAAGGGATGCAAATTTTGTTTTTTGTGCCAGTTTCAGCAATCCTACAGGATCGTTATCGAGACCGGTAGTATGTGATAAACAATGCCTGAGTGTGATATATCCCTTCATGTATTTGCTGAAAATCGGAATATATTTCGATACCGGTTCATCCAGGTTCAGCTTTCCTTCATCCACCAAAGTCATGATCAATGCAGCTGTAAACCACTGGCTGCTGTGACCGATAGGGGCTGGACTTTTCAGTTTAAAGTCTTCGGTTTCCCTGAGAAAAATATTTTTTCCATCTTTTTGGATCACAAGGGCATATTCTTTTCCCAATAGTTTCTCATTCTTCTTTAAGATTGCATCCAGCTTACTGAAATCTGCCTGCGCAAAGCCAAACTGAAATAAAAGCATGAAAACTACAATCAGGCTGAAATTTTGACACTTTGTGAATCGATTTTCTGACATTGTTGCAGGTATTTAGATGGTGGAAGTTGGTTTGCTGATTAATTTGAAATAAGTGAATTATGAATTTAAATAATTTTACCATTCAAGCCTCGGAAGTAGTTCAATCTGCTCAGCAGCTGGCATTCAATGGAAAGAATCCAAATATAGAAACAGAACACATCTTACAGAGTTTGTTAAACCAGCAGAATTCACCGGTTGAATATCTCTTAAAGAAAAATAATGTTTCCCTTCAGGTGTTGCACACAAAGTTAAAGGAAGCAATTGTAAAATTGCCTAAAACTGATGCAGATGCTGCACAGGCGCTATCCAGGGAGTCTAACAATGTTTTAATGCGTGCTGGATCATTGCTTTCAAAATTTGGAGATGAGTTCATCACGCCGGAACATATCCTCTTGTCTTTGATGATGGGCTCTGATGCCGTTTCCCGTTTGATAAAGGAATCTGGGTTAACTGAAAAGGGTTTATTGCAGGCTATCTCAGAATTGAGAAAAGGAGAGTCAGTGAAAAGTCAGACTCAGGAAACACAGTTTAATGCATTGAATAAATATGCCAGAAACCTGATTGAAATGGCCCGGCAGGGTAAATTAGATCCGGTTATAGGCAGGGATGAGGAAATCCGCAGGACCTTGCATATACTTACACGAAGGTCTAAGAATAATCCGATATTGGTAGGAGAGCCTGGTGTTGGTAAAACGGCTATTGCTGAAGGTCTCGCGATGCGCATTTTAAATGGGGATGTACCTGAAAATCTCAAAAACAAGCTTATTTATGCTTTGGATATGGGGCAACTTATTGCAGGTGCAAAGTATAAAGGAGAGTTTGAAGAGCGTCTTAAAGGTGTTGTGAAGGAAGTATCTGGGAGTGATGGTGAAATTATCCTCTTCATAGACGAGATCCATACACTTGTGGGTGCCGGTGGGGGAGATGGTGCGATGGATGCTGCCAACATCCTTAAACCGGCATTGGCGCGTGGAGAGCTCAGGGCAATTGGTGCAACTACTTTGAATGAGTACCAGAAATATTTTGAGAAAGATAAGGCATTGGAAAGAAGGTTTCAGAAGGTAATCATTGATGAACCAGGCATAGAGGATGCTATTTCCATACTGCGTGGACTGAAAGACAGGTATGAAACGCATCATCATGTTCGCATAAAAGATGAAGCAATTATCGCAGCTGTTGAACTGTCCAACAGGTATATTACCGACAGGTTTCTGCCTGATAAGGCGATTGACCTGATTGATGAAAGTGCTGCTAAGCTGAGGTTGGAAATGAATTCGATGCCAGAAGAGCTGGATAAACTGGAAAGGCAGATAAGGCAGTTGGAAATTGAGCGGGAAGCAATAAAAAGGGAAGATGATCATGTGAAATTAAAAGACCTCAATACGGAACTCGCAAATCTAGCGGTTGAGCGTGATACGTTGAAGGCCAAATGGAAAGAAGAAAAAGAGCTGGTAGAGAGGGTTCAGCAGGCTAAAGCAGATATCGAGAAACTTAAATCCCAGGCAGAGCGGGCGGAACGTGAAGGTGATTACGGAATGGTTGCAGAAATCAGATATGGTAAGATTAAGCAAAAGGAAGAGGATATTGTTGATCTATCCGAGGAATTATCCAAAACCGGTGAAAAACGATTGCTGAAAGAAGAGGTTGACGCAGAAGATATTGCAGAAAATATTGCCAAAGCAACTGGAATACCAGTTGCCAAAATGATGCAAAGCGACAGGGAAAAACTACTTCAGTTGGAGGAGCACCTACACGAGCGGGTAGTTGGACAGGAAGAGGCAATTACTGCAGTTGCTGATGCTATCAGGAGAAGTCGTGCCGGTTTGCAGGATCCTAAAAAGCCCATAGGCTCATTTATTTTCCTGGGAACGACCGGTGTAGGAAAAACAGAATTGGCAAAAACGCTGGCGGCCTATCTTTTTGATGATGAGACAATGATGACGAGGATAGACATGAGTGAATATCAGGAAAAGCATACTGTCTCCCGACTGGTTGGTGCACCTCCCGGCTATGTTGGATATGAAGAAGGCGGACAACTTACAGAATCTGTCAGAAGAAAACCCTACAGTGTTGTATTATTGGATGAGATTGAAAAGGCTCACCCAGATGTTTGGAATGTTTTACTACAGGTACTTGATGATGGAAGGCTGACTGATAACAAGGGAAGGGTAGTGAATTTTAAGAATACGATTATCATCATGACAAGCAATTTGGGTAGTCATCTGATCCAGGATGCTTTTGAGCAGGCTGAACCGGACAATCTGGAGCATGCAGTAACATTGGCGAAATCAGGTGTAATGAACCTCCTCAAGCAAACAATTCGACCTGAATTTCTAAACAGGGTTGATGAAATCATCATGTTTCAGCCTCTCTCCAGGAAGGAAGTCAGGAAGATTATTGAAATTCAGTTACATAGTCTGGAGCGGTTAGTTGGGGAGAGTGGAATAGAACTTTCATTCACACCTTATGCCATTGATTTTCTGGCTGAGCATGGCTACGATCCACAGTTTGGTGCAAGACCGCTCAAAAGATTGATACAAAAAGAAATCATCAATCAATTGTCTAAGCGAATATTGGGGGGGGATATTGACAAGTCACGCCCTGTCATGGTTGATGTTTTTGATGGCGTTGTAGTTTTCAGGAACGATAAATAATGAATGCAAACAGGGGCAATTAAGGTTTTGGCCCCTGTTTAATTATCGTAATTTTGGCTCTGGGTTCCTGCTGAGTTGGCTGATTTTCGCCAGTATTATTTTGAATTTGCTTTAAAGGCTGTTGCATCACCTTTTGATGTCCAGATTGTTTCGTATTTCCAGATTTGGGAGACGGTTTATTTTTCCCGGATCGGCTCGAATGTCCATTTCGTGTTGATTTTATGCCATATTCAGGACCTTCGCCAAGTGATTCAGGCAGGGACGCCTTTTCAACAATTTTAGTAATAAGCTTTTCAATGCGTTGGAACTTATGTTGATCATCAGGGTTTATCAAAGTAACGGCCGCTCCTGTAGTAGCTGCTCTGGCAGTTCTGCCTATGCGATGAACATAATCTTCACCATCAGACGGCACATCAAAATTGATAACAAGTTCAATTTGATCAATATCAATTCCTCTGCTCAAAATATCTGTTGCAACCAGTATAGGCAGTCTTTTTGAAGCAAATTCCAGTAAGACATCTTCGCGCTGGTTTTGATCCAGATCAGAGTGAATGTCTGCCGCATTCAAACCTTTCTTTTTTAACTGTGCTGTGAGCTGTTTAACTGTTTGTTTTTTTGAGCAGAAAATCAGTACAGATTTATATTCTTTTTCTGATAGAATGTGTTGAATGACAGGTATTTTTTGGGTGTCATACAAAACATATGCAAGTTGCTTTATACTTTCAGGAGGTTTTGACAATGCAATGCTAACCTCCTCAGGATCCTGTAATATACTCTTTGACAGCTGCAGGATTTTCGGAGGCATTGTAGCTGAAAAGAGTAAGGTTTGACGTTCTTTGGGTAAATAGGAAATAATACGCATGATATCATCATGAAATCCCATGTCCAACATGCGGTCCGCTTCATCCAAGATCAGGTATTTCAATTCTTTCATCTTCACATATCCCATATTGAGATGGGATATCAGTTTTCCGGGTGTGGCAACAACGATATCCACTCCTTGCGTAAGTGCCTGTTTTTCCCTTACAAAACTGCCGCCATCTCCACCTCCATATACAGCAATTGAGCTGATTGATGAGAAATAAGTTAGTCCGTCTAGATGACTGCTGATTTGAACTGCAAGTTCTCTTGTAGGAACCATAATCAGTGCATGAACTTCACTGTCTTTGAGACTGTCTGAAAGTAGTTTATGCAGAATGGGCAGTAAAAATGCAGCAGTTTTACCTGTTCCCGTTTGGGCACAGGCTACCAGGTCTTTTCCTGATAAAATAATTGGAATCGCTTGTTCCTGAATGGGTGTTGGCTTTTTGTAGCCACTCATGGCTAAACTTTCTGAAAGCGATTCATGAAAATGAAATGATGAAAAATCCAATATATCTGTTTTTTAGATACCAAAGGTATGTCAAATGTCATGTATCTCAAGATTTAGCAATGGAGTTGCATTTTCTTTTATATTTTTAATGCTTAAGTTGTACTATGAAAAGGTATTTAAAAATATTTCTACTCTTGATTTCGCCATTTTTTGGCAGTTTTCAGGTCACAGGCCAATCCATCACTTCGCAAGTATCTACCAATTTCATGGTTGAAGCATATAACATTCGCGGCAGGCCTATTGTCAATAAAGACAATAACAATATTGAAGGCTCTCCATTGTTAAGCGATGAGTGGTCAAAAGGAACAGTTTATTTCAGGGATGGCGGTATTGCAAAGGACATTGATATTAAATTCAATTTAGAGAAAAATGAACTCTATTTCAATAGAAGTGGTGAACTCTTCCTTTTCAATGACCCGGTTTCAAGTTTTCGTATTTTACTTCAGGTTGAGGGTAATACCGATGAACTTTTATTCAGGAGTGGCTACCCGGTAAATGGAAGATTTTCAAAAGAAACACTCTATGAGGTAATTGCTGATGGCTCCAAATTCCAGTTGGTTAATTTCAGGTTCAGCTATCCCTCAGATATTTATGTTTACGGAAGTACTGGCTCGAAAAAGAAATTTACACCCTCAGAAGAAATCTATGTGTACGATGTAGCTTTTGGAAAGATGACAAAAGTAAAAAGAAATGAGTCAACTATTTCAGATGCATTACCTGATCTTAGAGCAAAGATTAATCAGCTGACTGCTGCCAATAAGCTGAAACTCAAATCAAATGACGATTTAAAAAAGTTATTTGACCTCCTTAACAACTGATAAGACAACATGAAATTTAAGTTTATTGTAATTTTCTCAACTCATTTTTTTGCCTGTGTAGTATTCTCAGGATGTGGGAATGCCCAAAACGGCCCCATTTTACAGCTTAAGGATTCCATCTCACTTAAATCTGATAAGGTTATTCCTGTTCTCGACTCTGCAGCATATACCTTGCGCATGAAGGCAATGGCTAACGGAGACAGCTCTGGTAAATGGACTTTTAAAAATCACTTTCCACTTCCAGGTGCCATTTTGCCTTTCAACAGAATTATTGCCTATTATGGTAATCTCTATTCAACAAGGATGGGAATCTTGGGTGAGTTGCCCAAACCTCAAATGTTTAAACGCCTCATGGAGGAAGTAACAGCCTGGAATAAAGTTGACTCCTCTACTCCTGCAATTCCTGCCTTACATTACATAGCTTCAACTGCTCAGCTTGATCCAGGACCTTCAGGCAAGTACAGGTTACGAATGCCATCAAGTGAAATAGATAAGGTAATCCGGATGGCACAGGAGATCAATGCTCTCGTTTTTCTGGATATCCAAATTGGACTGAGTAGCCTGCAGGATGAAATACCAGTACTTGAAAAATACCTTAAAAATCCACAGGTTCATCTCGGAATTGATCCGGAATTTTCAATGAAAGGCGGACAACGTCCGGGTACAGTTATTGGTAGTTTCGATGCTGCGGATATAGAATATGCAACCACTTATCTGGCTGATTTGGTGAAAAAATACAATCTGCCTCCTAAAGTGCTGGTAATACACCGTTTTACAAAGGGGATGCTTAAAGAATCTGAAAAGTTTAGGGCAAAACCAGAAGTTCAGGTTGTCATAGATATGGATGGGTGGGGAGCCCCACAAAGAAAAATAAATACCTACTGGCATTTTGCCTACAAAGAACCAGTTCAATTCACTGGGTTCAAAATATTTTATAAAAATGATTTGAAAGAACCTCCTCACCGGCTTTTAAAACCCGCAGAACTGCTGGCTTTAAAACCTGTGCCACTCTACATCCAGTATCAATAAAAGCAAAGAGATCCAGATTTTATCCGGACCTCTTTCAGTTGGTTTTGGTCATAATCAAAACTAGGTATATCTATATAAGAATTAACTCTTTTTTAAGTGATGATAGGTATAAATTTAAAGGATAGAAATGAATTAAACAAATATTATATACGTTTTATTTTAACAATTGTATAATTCCAAGTCCAGCCAATCCTATTAACAAGAGAACAATCACTACAAGAATAATCCACATTGGAAATTGAATCGGCTTGAACTTGTATCTCTTATTCTTCAATGTTTTGGATAAAATTCTTTTGTTAAGTGATTGTTGAATGGTAATTATTTCAGCTGGATATTCAAACTGTTTAAGGCCCTCTATGGCATCTGAAATAGCTGCATCAGTATTCATCAGTTCTTCCATTTCCCATTGTTCTTCACGGGGTAAACTTCCGTTTATATAGTCCAGGAGTTTCAATGTGATTTTGCCTTCTCCCTGATGTTCCTGCGCATCATTAATCTCTTTCATATGATTCTGATTTTTTTCCTAAAATGTTGCGCAACATGCGTTTGCCATTCTGGATATGGCTTTTTACCTGCTGAAATGTGTATCCGGTTGTCTGCTGAATTTGCTGATATGATTTTTTTTCAAAATAAAATAGTTTGATGCAAGTTGCTTGCTCCTCATTAAGTTGATCGAGGGCTTCATGCAGACTGGTATTTTCTTCTTCCTTTAAAAACTCTTTAAGTTTGAGTTCATCAGCCGTAATAATCTCCAGATCCGGCATTTCCTGAAGTTCTTCAATGGGTTCAATTTGATGCCTGTGGGTTCGCAATCTCATCAGGCAGATATTTCGCGCAACCGTATAAATCCAGCTTTTAAAATAGGGGATTTCGTATTTATCAGCTTCTAGATATGCTTTTTCAAAAACCTGTTGGGCAGCATCCTGCGCATCAGCTGTATTCTTTAGGTACTTCATACACACACCCAATACCATCAGACTATAACGGGCCAGTAGGGTTCCAATAAATTTATTGTTTCCAGAAACCCTGTAATGTTCTAATAAATCTTTGTCATTGAGTTGCGCGTAGTCTTTTGCCAAGTAAACGGATATTTACCAATTTGATGCTGTTACAATAAAAATCCACATCATTTTTTGCCTGAAAACAATAATTTTATCGATAATAATATCATCACCACTGCAAATATTTTTTTAACTGTATCCTGTGAGAGACTTAAAGAAAATTTACTCCCCAGGTAGCTTCCTGCAAAAAAACCCAATGCAATGAGTCCTGCATATTTGAAGTCGACATATCCGTTTTTGTAGTAATTTATCACCCCAAGAATTCCAACAGGGAATAGTATCATAGCAAGAGAAATCCCCTGAGCCATATGCTGACTGAGGCCTAACAATAAAACCAGTGCCGGAACTATTAAAACACCACCTCCAATTCCAACCAAACCACCTAAAAAACCTGCGGCTAAACCAATCAGCAGTAATATTAAAATAGTTTCCATTTTGATTTTTTTATTGTCCATATACTCTTTACTTTATAAAAAATCAATCCTGTAATGGCAAATTGCCTGAAAAAGTATAGCTGAAGTCTACTTTCCAGCCATTTTTTTCATTGATAACTTTCAAATCCATTGGTTTCATTGAATGCGAATTGGAAAAATTGATGAGGCATATACTATCACCCTGATTTTCCATTTTGTTTATAATGATTGATGCCGATTTTAAGGATAGTCTTTCTTTTTGTGGTTGTTTTTTCATGTATTGCTTATACCGAGAAAACAATTCCTTATCTTCTGCATCTGTTGAAAGATAGAGTTCAGCCGCTTCGTAATCACCATCCATTACTGCTCTGATAAACTCTCTGCCCGCATCAAGTGGGTCTTCGGGTTGTTGATATCCTTCCGGTTCTGTACAACCTATAAAAACAAAAAGTATGATTCCAGTTAATGAGAGAAGTCTTTTCATCTTAGTTTTCATTTTGCTGATCTCTGTCATAGGCTCTGATAATGGCTTTAACAAGTCTGTGCCTCACAACATCTTCTTCGTCAAGTTCAATGTGGGCAATACCATCAATATTTTTGAGAATCTTTGTTGCCTTGGTTAGTCCGCTTTTTTGATTTTTAGGTAAATCAATCTGACTCAAATCTCCCGTTATAATGGCTTTAGCATTGGCTCCAATGCGGGTTAAGAACATTTTAATCTGGAGGTCAGTTGTGTTTTGGGCTTCATCCAGAATGATGAATGCGTTATCAAGTGTCCTACCCCTCATATATGCCAGCGGTGCAATTTCAATAACACGGGTAGACATATAATATCCGAGCTTGTCAGCCGGAATCATATCATCAAGAGCATCATAAAGCGGCCTTAAATACGGATCAATCTTTTCTTTGAGGTCCCCGGGAAGAAATCCAAGACTTTCTCCTGCCTCAACGGCGGGTCTGGTAAGGATAATTTTTTTAACAGATTTGTTTTTCAATGCCCTTACCGCTAAGGCTACTGCTGTGTAAGTTTTTCCGGTTCCTGCTGGTCCAATAGCAAAAATGATATCATTATTTTCTGCCATGCTCACCATTTTCTTCTGGTTTTGCGTCCTTGCTCGCACAGACTTGCCATTTGGACCAAAAACGAGAACTTCATGGGGATTCTTTTCTACAAAATGATCTACCTGTTCTGCGTCATCACCTCCTAGGATTTGTTCAAAATAATTGTGACTGACGTTGCCGTTCCGCTCTAGATACTGAACCAGTATCTCTATTTTCTCCTTTGCTTGATCAATCATCTCAGGTGCGCCACTTAATTTTATCTGTGTCCCCCTGCTGAGTATTTTTAAAAGTGGGAATCTTTTTTTCAGCAAATCCAATTTCCCGTTGTTTACACCAAAAAATTCAATGGGATTAATTGATTCTAGGTTGATAATTTTTTCAGTCAATGTGTGCGTTTTAAAACTTTTTTGTTGGCTCGTTCAAATTTAATCTTTTCGCCGGGATGAGGACCCGATAAAATAGAAACAAAATGTGAAAAGACTTGTTCAAATTTCCCGCGAGACAATTGTTAATGTATATTTTTGAGTTGCACAATCACTCCTTCAGGATCTGCTGAATTGAATACTGTACTGCCTGCCACAAGAATATCTGCTCCTGCTTTTACTATAGTCTCAGCATTTTCAAGTGTTACGCCACCGTCAATTTCAATCAAAGCTTTGCTGTTTTGTCTGATTATGGCGTTTTTTAATCTTTCTATCTTCGAAAGCATAGAAGTAATAAATTTTTGTCCGCCAAAACCAGGATTAACTGTCATGATACACACAAGATCAGCATCCCATAGCACTTCTTCAATCTGGGAAATGGGTGTATGTGGGTTTAAAGCTACTCCTGCTTTCATGTTCAGGGATCTGATTTGCTCCAGATTCCTATGAAGATGATTGCAGGCTTCAACATGTATTGTAAGAATATCTGCACCTGCAGCTTTAAATGCCGGAGCAAATTTTTCAGGTTCTTCAATCATCAGGTGAACGTCAAAAACCTTATGAGTAGCTTTTTTTATTGATGAAATAACCGGTAATCCAAAGCTGATGTTGGGAACGAAGCGTCCGTCCATTACATCCAGGTGTAACCATTCTGCTTCAGAACGATTAATCATGGAACAGGCTTCTTGCAGGTTAAGAAAATCTGCGGCTAAAAGAGAGGGAGCAATTATTGGCATATTTATTTTTTGGGTTGAGGTAATTTATTTAACTTTTGTCGAGCTCCCTGGTGTGATGGATATAACTCTAGCACCTGAAGGTAGAAATTACGTGCCTCATCATTTTTATGTTGTTTTTCCAGGCATTCTCCAATCAGGAAGTAAATGTCAGGATTCCTTCTGTCAAGCTCAAGGGCTTTGTATAAACCATTTAATGCTTCATCTACTCTTTGTTGCTCGAAATGAAGAATGGATCTTTCAATAAAAGCATCAGTAAAAGTAAATTGTTTCATGATTGATGAGTCGAAAGAAAGAATTGCCTTTTCAATTTGGTTTTGATTTGATTCAAAGACTCCTCTTACAAAATATCCTCTTGAAGACCTGATTTGATTAACCTTATCTGCAATCATGTCTGCTGTGGCTTTTTCCCAATTTTTGTTATGCTGTAACTGATATAGAAAGACCAGTTCCATCTCACTATCGGGCTGGTTGGGATTCTTGGATAGTGATTGCTCAAGATATGATACAGCAGCAGATGTGTCCTTGGATAAGGTAAATGCGTAAGAAAGTGCATTCAGAATCCGTGTATCGCCCGGAAATTTTTCCTGGAATTGTAAGAGTACATCTATTGCTTTTGATGTATCTCCCGCACTTACAAGGGTTTCTGCCCATTTCAGCTGGACTGATGCAGAATCAGGAAATTTTTTTGCGTCATTTTCAATATATACTTCCCTTTTGTTGCTTGTGGCAGTTGCTGGTTCACGACTGCTTTCATTACAGGATGTTGATAATAAAAGCTTGAAGATTAGCGTTAATATGAAAAAATACCTCAATTGCATGTCCAAAATTAGGAATATCTATCCTTTTAATCCATTCAAAGCCTGCAGAGGTCATGTAATTTTATAATTTTGCCTAATAATATCCAATTATGAGTAAATCGTTGTCTGCTTACAAGTTTTTTGCGTCATTGTTAATAATCTTTTGCTTTGTCAGCATGCAAAGCACATCTGCCCAGGATAGCCTGCAGTACGCTGCTGAATCACATTTTAAAAATATCCGTCAACTAACCTTTGGTGGGGATAATGCAGAGGCCTATTTCAGTTTCGATGGCAAATGGCTTGTTTTCCAGAAAACTTATGCAAAAGAAGGTATTCCCTGTGATCAGATTTATGTGGGTAAGATTCCTGAAAGCGCAAATGAAAAATTTGAACCCAGACTGGTAAGCACCGGTAAAGGCAGAACAACTTGCGGGGCTTTCCTGAAAGACAATAAACATGTTGTTTTTGCATCAACACACCTTGCCAGTGAAGCTTGTCCCCCGGTTCCAGACAGGGCAAAATACGGTAATAAGTATATCTGGCCACTTTATCCGGAGTACGACATTTTTGTATCAAACATGGATGGTAAAATAACCAAGCAACTGACAGATAATCCGGGTTATGATGCAGAAGCAACTATTTCTCCTGATGGCAAAACAATGTTGTTTACTTCAACAAGGGATGGCGATATCGACCTGTATACAATGGATTTAAAATCTGGTAAGACCAAACGAATAACCAATCAGCTTGGATATGATGGAGGCGCCTGGTTTAGTCCGGATGGCAAAAAAATAATCTGGAGAGCTTCCCGTCCGCAGACAGAAAGTGAAATCAAGGATTATAAGGATCTCTTGAAGGAAAATCTTGTTGCACCTACTCAAATGGAGGTATGGATTGCAAATGCAGATGGAAGCCAGGCTAAGCAGGTGAGTAAACTTGGGCAGGCAAACTGGGCTCCGGCATATATGCCCGATAGTAAAACAATAATTTTTGCATCCAATCATGAATATAAAAGAGGATTTCCTTTCAACCTTTATACAATGAATGAAGATGGATCCGATTTGAAGAAAATTAGTCGTGATAAGGGTTTTGATGCCTTTCCAATGTTCAGTACAGATGGGAAAAAGGTTGTCTTTTGTTCCAACAGGAACAATGGGGGAACACGTGATACAAATATATTCGTGGCTGACTGGGTTGACTAAAAATAGGGGAGAGCAAGGTTGTTTAACCTTCTGATGAATTTAATATTTTTATTTTCAATAAAATCAGGCTCACCTGAGGTTTGATTTAAAAATACAGGCTGAAAATCAAAATCGGTTAACACTTTAAAACCTGCCTCTGCTGGTTGACCGGTTTTGATTTTTCCGTATTTATCCAATAGAGAACAAAAATAATACGTGATTTCAAAACCTTTTAGGGCCATAGTTGGACTTTTTATCCCCATGGAAGTTTTGAAAATTTCATCCATTTGCCTGACGAATAAATTTTCATGTGGCAAATAAAATGCCATTGTATAGTAAATCGCAAGGCTTGAATATTGTTTGGCTTGTATTTCTTTCAAAGACTCCCAGTTGGGCATTCCAATAAGGTGTAATTTATCTTTGCGAGGCATGTTGTTGGCCACACTCGCAAATTTTGCAGCAAAGGCTTCATCAAAGCTTCCCAATACCCAGACGTTTGCTTTGGTGCTGTCAAAATTTTTGCTAACATCTGAAATACTGAAGTCTTCCTTCAGGTAAACAGTTTTATACCTGAATCCATTTGTTCCCTGTTGTCTGTTTAGGTTTCCAATAATATTTTCAAGTTGTTTTTCTGCCGCCTTTTCTTTGGTGAACCATACAATATTGGCTGTTTTCCAGTTTCTACCAATTTTTTGGTGGATTAGTTCGAGGTGGACATTAATTCTGGGGTTTACAATATATAAATTGGGTGATGCTGTAATCCCTCTTGTATTGGGGTAAGTAGCATTAATTATGGGAATATTCATTTCTCGTGCAATGATTGCCAGCTGGAAAAATTCATTACCACCAACCTGCGCAATAATCAGGTCCAGATTATCAAAGTCCCCATTTTCAAATGCTTTACTGATATTCCCCTGATAACTTTGTACGTCATAAAGCTTAAGGATTACAGATTTACCAACAGCATTAAGAGAATCTATTGCAAGTGTAGCCCCTTCGTAGAATTCAAGTGCGGAAAGTGCTTGTTTTGGAAAATCACGGGTATTAATTAGTTCATTATCATAATTGAAATACTGATCAAGGTATAATGAACTGAACAATCCTACTTCAACTATTGATTTTTTTTCCTGAGCTACAGCAGTTGCAGCACATAAAAGGTAAATCAGCAATAGGGTGGTTTTCATCCACCAAAATTACTCAATTATTCCCATTCTATGGTAGCAGGCGGTTTACTGGATATATCGTATACAACCCTGTTTATGCCTCTGACCTGGTTTATTATTTCGTTGGATATTTCTCCCAGGAAACTGTATGGGAGATGTGCCCAATCTGCTGTCATACCATCAACTGAAGTGACTGCCCGCAATGCCACAGTAAATTCATAAGTTCTTTCATCCCCCATTACGCCAACGGATTTAACAGGAAGGAGGATAGCTCCAGCCTGCCAGACCTGGTTATATAATCCGTGCTTTTTAAGTAGTTGGATGTAAATATGGTCTGCCTGTTGCAAGAGGTCAACCTTTTCAGGTGTAATCTCACCCAAAATACGAATAGCAAGTCCGGGTCCCGGAAACGGATGTCTGAAAAGTAAATCATCCGGTATTCCCAGCTCCTGACCAACTCTTCTTACTTCATCTTTGAAAAGGAATCGGAGAGGCTCAACCAGCTTTAGTTTCATGGTTTCTGGCAGTCCTCCAACATTGTGATGAGACTTGATGGTTACTGAGGGACCATGTACTGAAACACTTTCAATGACATCAGGGTAAATTGTTCCCTGTCCCAAAAAAGAAATATCACTCAATAATTGTGCTTCCTGGTCAAAAATATCTATGAACGTCTTGCCTATTGCTTTTCTTTTTTCTTCGGGATTGGTTAATCCGGATAAAGCTTGGTAGAATTCATTTTTTGCATCAACACCTTTCACATTCAGGTCAAGCTGTTCATATGTTTTTAGGACGGCAGCAAACTCATCTTTTCTGAGCACTCCATTATCAACAAATATACCATAGAGGTTTTTACCAATTGCTCTGTGGATAAGGGTTGCCGCTACGGTTGAATCAACTCCGCCGCTCAATGCCATGACTACCTTTTTATCGCCAATTTGCTCTTTCAATGACGCTACAGTATCCGTGATAAAATGTGCGGATGTCCATTCTCCGTTGCAGCCACAAATGGAGTACAAGAAATTTTGGATGATTTTTTTTCCAAATTCAGAGTGATAAACTTCCGGATGAAATTGTAATCCAAGTATTTCGTGAAGTCCGGGTTCATTTAACTGGAATGCAGCTACAGGAATAGAAGAAGTTGTTGCCAGAACTGTGGCATTGTCTGGTAACTCAAGAATTGAGTCACCATGACTCATCCAGACCTGAGAGGTTTCCGGAACTTCTTGAAGAAGCGTATGTTCAGATCGCGTTTCCAGAATAGCTCTTCCATATTCCCTTTTGGCAGACCGTTCAACCCTGCCTCCGAATTGTTTGGCCGTAGATTGTGCGCCATAACAAATACCAAGGATATTTCTCTTGGAAGCCAAGGTCCGAATATCAACTTCAGGCGCATTTGGATCATTAACTGAAAACGGCGAACCTGAAAGTATAATGCCTTTCAAATCTTCTGAAAAGTCTATCTCTTTGTGATATGGTATGATTTCACAATATACGTTTGCTTCCCTTACAGCCCTGGCTATTAATTGTGTGTATTGGGAACCGAAGTCCAGGATAATGATCTTTTCAGCCATAATTCAATTTGAAGATTAAATATTAACGCTAAAATAGTTAATAAAAAAAAAGAACATCTTTCGGATGTCCTTTCAAAGTATTATGTGTGTATACAGTTATGCTATTTTGGCAATAGCTTTGGCTAAAGAACTTTTGAGGTTCGCAGCCTTATTTTTGTGTATTACACCTTTTTTTGCCAGTTTATCAATTTTGCTGAGTACACCAGGTAACGACTCCTTGGCCTGAGTGGCATCTGTAACCGCACGAAGGTCACGCATCGCATTACGGGTTGTTTTGCCATTATAACGATTCTGGTCCCTGCGTTTTGCTACCTGACGAACGTCTTTTTTGGTTGCCTTATGATTTGCCATCTTTCTTTATTTCTTTTTTGTCGGGATGCAAAGGTAATACAGTAAATCCAATCCTCCAAAAATTATAAGTATTTATCTGATAAAATACTGATTTGAACTTTCACAAATAGCATATTTTTTGAATCAAATGAACGATATTTGCATCCAAAAATCCCCTAAAACTATATTTTACTTTCAATGAAAGACTTTTCATACATAACCTCATCTCATCCTGCATATATTGAGCAGTTGTATCGGGACTTTACCCAATCCCCGGAGGCGATTGACCCTGATCTCAGGAAGTTTTTTGAAGGTTTCGATTTTGCTGTTTCACAGTTGCAACAGTCTGGTACACCTCAGGTTACAGTGTCTGCAGATACAGCAGACTGGAAAAAGGAACTGGGTGTATACAGAATGATCCTTGGGTACAGGAATAAGGGGCATTTGCTCGCCAAAACCAATCCGATCAGAGAGCGCAAAGATCGCAATGCCAACCTCAATCTCAGTTTCTTTGGTCTTGATGAGCGGGATTATGATCAGGTCTTTTTCGCAGGAAATTTGATTGGACTTGGAGCAGTAACTTTAAGGGAAATTCAACAGCACCTGCAAAAATGCTACGCAAACCACGTAGGTGTAGAATTCAAGTATATCAGTAATCAGGAAAAAATTGATTTCATCACCTGGGAAATAGAAACCAGGTTTTCAGAACCTGTTCCGGCAGAAAAGAAAAAGCGGATCCTCGAAAAACTTAATCAGGGAGTCATATTTGAAAAATTTCTCCATACCAAATACATCGGGCAAAAAAGATTTTCACTTGAAGGGGGAGAAACAACCATCGCAGCGCTTGATGCCATCATTAACGCATCTGGAGATCTGGGTGTAAAAGAGGTTGTAATTGGGATGGCACACCGGGGAAGGTTGAATGTGCTGGCCAATATCATGGGTAAAACCTATGCACATATATTCAGTGAGTTTGAGGGAAAATCTACTCCGGATCAAACCATGGGCAGCGGTGATGTTAAATATCACCTGGGTTTTGGAAGTGATGTGCTGACAACATCCGGTAATAAGGTTTCCCTGAAGCTGATGCCGAACCCTTCACATCTGGAAGCTGTGGACCCTGTTGTTCTTGGATTTTCAAGAGCGAAGGCAGACGTAATGTACGATAGCCAGTATGATGCCATATTGCCAATTCTGATTCATGGAGATGCTTCTGTAGCAGGTCAGGGAATTGTGTATGAAATATTACAGATGTCAGGTCTGGATGGCTATTCAACGGGTGGTACCATACATTTTGTGATCAACAATCAGATTGGTTTTACAACCGACTTTGAAGATGCGAGGTCGGCTGATTATTGTACATCACTGGCGGCAATGGTTCATGCCCCAGTTTTGCATGTAAATGGCGATGATCCTGAAGCAGTTGTCAAGTGCGTTGAAATAGCTACCCGTTACAGACAAAAGTTTAACAGCGATGTTTTTATAGACATGGTATGTTACAGGCGTCATGGACATAATGAGGGTGATGATCCCAAATTTACGCAGCCCCAGTTATATGCTATTATTGATAAGCATGCCAATCCAAGGGAACAATACCTGAAGACCCTGCAGTCAAATGCAAATCCTGAAATTCAGACGCTGGCAGTAGAAATGGAAAAGAAGTTTTGGTCTGACTTACAAGAAAGACTGGACGAGGTTAAACAGAACCCATTGCCCTATCATTATCAGGCTCCTGAACTTGTTTGGAAAAGCATGAAAAGGGCTGTACCTGCTGATTTTGACAGCTCACCAGATACTTCAATAGCTGAATCAGCATTCAGGAAATTGTTTGATTCAATCATGCAAATACCTGAAGGATTCAGACCTCTCAAAAAAATTGAAAAACTGATTCAGGATAAGATTAACCTTTTACAAAAAGAAAGTAAGGTTGACTGGGCTACGGCTGAGTTACTTGCGTATGCCAGTTTACTGCATGAAGGTAAGGAAGTACGGATGAGCGGACAGGATGTCAAGCGTGGAACATTTAGCCACAGGCATGCCATCCTGAGGGATGAAATTACAAATGAATCGTACAATCGCTTGTCTGGTGCTGAAAATAAAAGCAAATTCAGGATTTTCAACTCGCTCCTAAGTGAATATGGTGTGCTTGGGTTTGAGTATGGTTATGCACTTGCAAATCCTGATGCCCTGGTGATATGGGAAGCTCAGTTCGGTGATTTTTCGAATGGGGCCCAGACCATGATAGACCAGTTTATATCAGCAGCTGAACAAAAATGGAACAGAATGAATGGCCTTGTTATGTTGTTACCGCATGGTTACGAGGGACAGGGCCCGGAGCATAGCAGTGCAAGGCTGGAACGGTTCCTGCAAATGTGTGCTGAATTAAACATGGTTGTTACCAATATTACAACTGCTGCTAACTTTTTCCATGCAATGAGAAGGCAGATGACCTGGCCTTTCAGAAAGCCAATGATTAATTTCTCTCCCAAAGCAAACCTTCGCCATCCTGGAAGCTACTCAGCGGTCAATGAATTTATCACAGGCACTTTCAATGAGGTCATCGATGACACTGTTGCTGCTGAGAACACCCAAAAAGTAATTTTTTGTTCTGGTAAAATTTATTTTGACTTGAATGAGTTCAGGCAACAAAATGGCGTAACAGATACAGCAATAATTCGGGTTGAGCAATTATACCCACTTCCTGTAAAACAACTTCAATCACTGGCAGGTAAATATAAAAATGCTTCATGGCGTTGGGTTCAGGAAGAACCCAGGAATATGGGGGCAGCTTCATATCTGACAATGAATCTTGATTTATTCCCATTCAGGATTATCGCAAGAAATCCGAGTGCCGCTACTGCAACTGGTTACAATAAGATTCACCTCGCAGAGCAACAGGAGATTCTCAAACAAGCTTTTGCATAACCAACATCAATCAATTCAATAAATTTTTTCTTATGCTAGAAATAAAGGTACCAACAGTGGGGGAGTCAATCAGCGAAGTTAGCCTTGCTAAATGGTTGAAGAAGGATGGTCAGTGGGTTGAAAGGGATGAAGTGTTGGCTGAAATTGAGAGTGAGAAAGCAACTTTTGAGATTAATGCTGAAAAGGCCGGATTACTTCAGATAAAAGTGCAGGAAGGTGAAACTTTAGCAATAGGGGATGTTGTATGTTTCATTGATGAAACCGCTCAGCGTCCTGAAGGGTTAAAAGTTGAAGAAATACCTGCTAAAGAAAAAATTGTTTCCGAGGCTGTTACCTCATCAAAACCAGCAACAGACGTCAAAGCAACTCCGGTTGCTGCAGCTATTATAGCAGATAAAAAAATTGATGCAAAAGCAATTGCAGCAAGCGGATCAGGTGGTAAAATTCTTAAGCAGGATGTATTGGAGGCAATAGCAAATCCAGGTAAAAAACCAGGTGCAGAGCCATTTACAAGAAACGAGCGCAGGGAGAAAATGTCGCAATTGCGCAAAACAATCTCAAGAAGATTGGTTGAAGCAAAAAATACTACGGCAATGCTCACTACTTTCAATGAAGTAGATATGGGGCCTGTTATGGATATCAGGGCAAAATATAAAGATAAATTCAAGGAGGCGCATGGGGTTGGTTTGGG
>JBILSG010000101.1:0-7516 GCA_044372235.1 Chitinophagaceae bacterium | reverse complement strand
GTGATGTCTGATTGACCGGTAGGTTTCAAAATATGAGGATGCCAGATTTTTGATTTCATCAATTAACGTACTCATGGGCGATTGATTGATTCCTGATTAATAACCCGCAATTCTATTTTAGAAGGAATAATAAGTATGGTTGTACTAATAAACCTGGACATTTCCATTCTTATCCTGTCAGCGTCACGGTAGGTTTTGAAGTTCCCGAAATGGACTTTAAAATTTGGTGCCTGGTATGACATATAAGTCTTGTGATCAGGGTATTCTTTTAAGAGCACGGACCTTACTTCCATGGCCTGGTCTCTTTTGTTAGTACTTACAACCAATAACCTGTAACCCTGTTCAATCACAATTCTTCCCTGTGCAGATAATAGATTGATTTCAATTTGTTTCTCTACAAGTTTGTCTACCCTGGGGTCTCTCTTTACATGTACACTTTTACCTATCTGTGCAATAGTAGTCATGTGCATGCCAACCAATAAAAACACTATGGTGCTTTTTATAATCAATATTATCGGGTTAAATTATACCTGATCACGGCCATGGCAGGACTTGAATTTCTTTCCACTTCCACAGGGACAAGCATCATTTCTGCCAACTTTTGGACCAACCCTAACCGGTTCCTGTCTGATATTTGACGGGTCATGGTATTCGTTTTCACCTTCCATCATTTCAGCCGGACCCTGACTTTCAACAGAGTCCTTTCTGATTTTCATGTTACTCATGTCTGTCCTGCTTTCCCGGCCTTCTCTAACCCCTCCGTTGTTATTTTCTAAGGGTAGACCTGCATGACATAAGAATGAAACAATTTCACGGTTTACCTCACCATCCATATTGGAAAATAATCCGAATGCGGTTTGCTTGTAGATGACCAACGGGTCTTTTTGCTCGTAAACAGCAGTTTGAACACTTTGCTTCAGGTCATCCATGGCACGGAGATGTTCCTTCCATGAATCATCAATAATGGCTAGGGTTATGTTTTTTTCCATTGAGGCACTCAACTCAAGACCTTTACTGCTAATGGTTTTATCAAGATTGGTAAGGATATTTATAGTCTTCTTGCCGTCAGTAACCGGAACAACAACGTTTACAATATGATTACCCTGTGTGAGCCTTACATTCTGAAATACAGGAAGGGCTTGTTTCGCCAGATTTTGTTTTCTAAACTGGTAATGGTTTATGGCTTCTTTGTATAATTTATCAGATAAGTCATTGATTTGACCTTTTTCCAGTTCCTGAGCAGATATGGTGGTGTCTATGCTAAAATGCATGATCGCCGCCAGCTTAAACCCTTCATGATCAGATCCACCAGCGTATTGGTTGACAAGTTGTGAGGCAACACCATAAAATGCATTGTCAAGATCGAGTGCAAGTCTCTCTCCAAAAAGTGCATGTGATCTTTTGCCATAAACAACGCTGCGCTGTTTGTTCATCACATCATCATATTCAAGCAGGCGCTTGCGGATACCAAAGTTATTTTCTTCAACTTTTTTCTGAGCTCTTTCAATGCTCTTGGTAATCATGCTGTGTTGAATAACTTCTCCCTCCTTATAGCCCATCCTGTCCATCAACGATGCAATCCGGTCACTACCAAACATGCGCATCAGGTCATCTTCCAGGGATACATAAAACTGTGAGGATCCAGGATCACCCTGTCTGCCTGCACGTCCACGTAGCTGCCTGTCTACCCTCCGGCTTTCATGCCGCTCTGTTCCAATAATAGCTAGTCCACCTGCTTCCTTTACGCCTGGTCCAAGTTTGATGTCGGTACCCCTGCCTGCCATATTGGTTGCAATGGTTACATTACCTGCCAACCCTGCCTCAGCTACCACCTGGGCTTCTCTGGCATGTTGTTTGGCATTCAAAACATTGTGTGGAATCTTTTTTTGCTGCAGCATTCTGCCCAATAACTCCGATACTTCAACTGAAGTAGTGCCCACAAGTACAGGTCTGCCCGCGTTCCGGAGTTGTTCTATTTCATCAATTACCGCCTTGAATTTTTCTCTTTTAGTCTTATAAACCAGGTCTTCCTGGTCTTTTCTTACCAAAGCGAGATTGGTGGGAATGGAAACTACATCAAGCTTGTATATGTTCCATAATTCAGCTGCTTCAGTTTCAGCAGTTCCGGTCATACCAGCCAGCTTGTGGTACATCCTGAAATAGTTTTGCAGGGTAACCGTGGCATAGGTTTGTGTAGCCGCCTCAATTTTCACATTTTCCTTCGCTTCGATAGCCTGATGTAAACCATCGCTATACCTTCTGCCTTCCATGATCCTTCCGGTCTGTTCATCTACGATTTTCACCTGTCCTTCCATCACCACGTACTCAATATCCTTGTCAAACAGCGTGTAAGCTTTCAAAAGTTGTTGGATGGTATGTATCCTGTCTGCTTTTTGTGAGTAATCCTGAATCAGCTCTTCTTTTCTTGCCAGTTTTTCTTCCTGTGTTTCAATTCCCTGTTCAATTTCAGCCAGGGCAATGGACAGGTCAGGTAAGACAAAGAAATTGGAGTCAGCTTCATTTTGTGTAATAAAATGAAGCCCCTTATCTGTTAACTCAACCTGGTTATTTTTTTCGTCAATGTGGAAATAAAGCTCTTCGTCAACTTCAGGCATATGCTTTTGCTGTTCCGCCAAAAAGTAGTTTTCAGATTTCTGGAGTTTAACTTTTATACCAGGCTCGCTGAGATATTTGATAAGTGCGGTGTTCTTGGGTAAGCCCCTGTACGCCCTCATTAATTGTAAACCACCATCCTGAGGCCCATCCTTGCCTTCTGTGATTAGTTTTTTGGCTTCCTGCAAAGAACGGATTACAACTTGTTTTTGCACGTCTACAAGCTGCTGAATTCTTGGTTTATGGATATGGAATTGCTGATCATCCCCTTTAGGAACTGGTCCGGATATAATTAAAGGTGTCCGGGCATCATCAATCAAGACGCTGTCCACCTCATCCACCATCGCAAAATGATGCTTGCGCTGCACCATCTCATCAGGGGAATGCACCATGTTGTCTCTCAGGTAATCAAAGCCAAATTCATTGTTGGTGCCATAGGTTATATCAGCCAGGTATGCTTTTCTCCTGGCATCGGAATGGGGCTGATGCTTGTCAATGCAGTCAACAGATAATCCAAGCCATTCAAACAAAGTGCCATTCCATTCGGAGTCTCTTTTTGCCAGGTAGTCATTCACCGTTACAATGTGTACACCTTCCCCTGCGAGGGCATTGAGGTAGGCGGGAAGTGTTGAAACGAGTGTCTTGCCTTCACCAGTAGACATTTCTGAAATTTTACCCTCATGCAGCACGGTTCCACCAATAAGCTGGACATCATAATGAACCATGTTCCAGTTAACCAGGCTTCCTGCAGCCATCCAGCTTGTCTTAAATACAGATTGTTCGCCCTGTATTTTTACATAGTCTTTCCGAATACAAAGTTCCCTGTCGAGCTGCGTTGCAGTGGAAACAAGCTCGTCATGTTCTTTGAAACGGCGACCAGCCTCTTTTACAACAGCGAAGGCCTCAGGAAGTATTTGTTTCAAGACTTCCTCAATTTGCTCATTTCGCTTCTTCTTCAGTTCGTCTACCTGTTTGTATATATCATCCCTCCCGAGTATGTCTTCGGCGGGTAATGTTTCAGCCTGAGCATTCAGGGCTTCAATATTATTGTCAATTTCCCTCAGGTGTTCACTTATCCTGCTTCGGAATTCCACCGTTTTATTCCTTAGCGCATCATTGCTGATACCTGAAAAGGAGTTAAAATGCTGATTGATCTGTCTTACGATGGGAGAGATGGCCTTGACGTCTTTTTCTGATTTGCTACCACCAAATAATCCTGATAAAAGTTTAAACATGGGCTTCAGTTCTTGCTAAAGGTCAAAATTAGTTCATTTTAATCACTTGTATTCATCCAGACATTACCCTTTGTACGATAACTTTTCCGTTAATCCGTTTTAACAATAATTCTGCGAAGGCAAAGAGCTACCTTTGGCATCCAATTTGCGAATCATTTATATATGAAAAGATTTTTTAGTCTGCTGTTAGTGGCTTTTTCAGGTTTTATGAATGCCCAAGCTCAGGAAAGTTATCAGGTAAACGGACGATTGGTGGACACTTTAGGTACCCCACTCGCAAGAGCAACAGTTGGTGTTTATATAGTCGGGAGCCAGGATACCCTTAAAACACTTACAAATAATGTTGGATTTTACCTGATCAAAGGCATCCCGCAGAAAAAATTTGTTATCATGTTTTCCAGTGTTGGATATGGCACCACAAGGAAAGCCTTGACCATGCCTGAAGGCGAGGAAGTACTGAAGATGGATGATTATAAACTTTTTCCTGAATACAGTTCTCTGCAGGAAATTGTCATATCTACGCCTCCTATCATTGTTAAGGAAGATACGGTGGAATATAAGGCTGATTCCTTCAGGCTCAAGCCCAATGCCATGGTGGAAGACCTCCTTAAAAAAATGCCAGGAATCGAAGTCGATAAAAACGGAACCATAACTGCACAGGGTAAAACGGTGAGCAGGGTTAGGGTGAATGGTAAAGACTTTTTCAGTGGTGACCCGAAGGCTGCAACGCAGCAATTGTCGGCAGATATGATCGACAAGGTGCAGGTTATTGACGACTATGGTGATCTGGCCAATGTGTCTGGCATCAAGGATGGTGAACCAGACAAAATTATTAACCTTCAACTGAAGAAAGATAGAAACCGGGGTATTTTCAGCAGAACAGTAGTCGGTGCGGGCACAAGTGATCGCTATCAGGGTACTGCTAATATAAATTTCTTTAATAATAACAAGCAGCTTTCTGTATTCGGAGGTGCTAACAATAACAATACCAGTACATTTAATTTTGATGGCGGTTCAGGTGGTGGTGGAGGTAATTTTGGCGGTGGCGGTGGTGGCGGCGGAGGTGGCCGTGCATTTCAGGTGAATATCGGAGGAAATAACCAGGGCGGTTTCGGAGGTGAGGAAGGTCTTCGTACAACAAATTCTATGGGTCTCAATTTCAGAAATGATTTTGAAAACAAAAAGGGGTCTGTTTATGGCAATTACAGCTATTCAAGCCGCGAAACTGAAGTGTTTAAAGATGTTGCTTCTCAAAACTTTTTCCAGAATACCAAATTCCTCAATCACCAGATAGACACATCACTCAGCAGTTCCAAAAGCCATCGGGCCTCCATTAATTTTGAATGGAACATAGACTCTTTTAATTATGTTAAGTTTATACCGGAGATGTCTGTCCGTGATTCAAGAAGCAATTCTGTAGCCTATTTTGACTACCTCAGAAATGATGCAGATACAACCAGTAAAGGCAGCAACCTGAACAGCTCAAATTCTAATGCTCCCAGCTTTTCCGGAAACCTGATTTTTAACCATAAATTCAGAAAGCGCGGAAGGAATTTCTCCATGAACATCAATGGTGGATACAATACGAACGATGGTGAATCTATGCGGGATAACACAACATTCAATTATTTTCCAATTCTTGCAGCAACAATTCTCAATCAAAGAATCATAACTGATAACCAATCTGATAATTTCAATATCAGGTTCAACTATTCAGAACCATTGATGAAAGACAGGTATTTGGATATGATCTATTCATACGGACAGTCTTTCACCAGCAATGACAGGGCTACACGTGTGTTTGATCCTATAACGCAGGACTATTCCTATTCAGAATTGCTGAGCAATGCTTTTGAGAATGATTTTATCAACCAGCGTATCGGAGCAAACATCAGAACCGTAAAGAAAAAATACAATTATACAATCGGCGCAAGTGCGCAACCCGTTAATCAGAAAGGATATTCACTAACAAGAGACAGTGCGTATACCCCAATTAAAAGGCTTAACCTGCTGCCTTCTGCGAATTTTGCTTACAACTTCACACGGAATAAAACGCTGCGGTTCTTCTATAATGGTAATGCCCGTCAACCCTCATTTTCCCAGCTACAACCTGTAAAAGATGTATCAAATCCTCAGTATCAAACTCAGGGTAATCCATTACTGAAGCCTGAGCAGGCTCATGTTTTCAGCACGACTTTCAATAATCTGAACTTTCTTACCGGGCAAACTTTCTTTATCGGAGCCAACTTTAACTTTGTCAATAATCAGATTGTTAATAACACTACTAGGGTAGGTGGTGCAGGAAGTCAGCTTACTACTTATGAAAACGTGGATGGTAACTATACCGCAAGTGGCTTTTACAATTTCAGCAAGCCATGGAGTAACAGAACATATATCGTTTCATTAAATGGTACAGTTGCTTATAATAACAACATAACACTTATTGATAGTGAAAGAAATATCGGAAAGAATATGTTGCTTGCTCAGGGTGCAAAATTTGAATTCAACTGGAAAGATTGGTTTGAATTTGACCTGGGTGGCAGGTATGGTCTGAATAGCGTAAAATATACTTTACCCGGACAGCCAGATGTTAAGTATACAAGTTGGACAATCTCAAATAACTCAAGGATTGATATTCCTGGTGGATGGGTGTTCAGACATGACCTGGAATATATCATCAACAGAGGATTGTCAGCCAGTGTAAATCAGAATATCGCTTTGTTGAATGCTTCTTTTGAGAAGACAATCTTTAAAAAGAAAAACGGAATATTCAGGATATCAGGATTTGATATTTTCAAGCAAAATACGAGTATCGCCAGGACAATCAACGGTAATAACATTGTTGATACAAGGGTGAACAGGTTAACCAGGTATTTCCTGATGACATTCATCTATAGATTCAATAAGTTTAACGGAGTCCAGCCTGCAAACAGCTCGCAGGGGCAACCAAGAATGAGGACTGAAGAAAGGTCATTTTAAAAGGCTTAAATTAGGGCATAAAATTCATTGTTATGGATTCATTGACCCATATTGTACTTGGAGCATGCATAGGAGAAGCGCTGCTTGATAAAAATGCAGGCAGAAAGGCAATATTGTGGGGAGCTTTGGCGCAAAGTGTACCGGATATTGATTTCATAGCTGGGATGTGGATGCCTGTTTCTACTGAGTTGCTTGCACACAGAGGAATAACTCATTCCTTTTTGTTTGCAGGCTTCATCAGTTTTTTTCTGGCCTTGGTTGCAGCCCGTTGGCATAAGGCGGAACCAATTAGCCTGAAGAAATGGTTCTGGTTTTTCCTGATTGAAATAGGCTGTCACCTATTGCTTGATGCCATGAACAACTATGGTATAGGCTGGTTCGAGCCATTTTCGGACAGACGGATTTCATTTAACGTCATTTATGTTGCTGATCCCTTGTTTACAATAGTTCCGGCCATTGCTTTTGGCTTTCTGCTTTTCCTCAAATCAGATCACCGTCACAGGCTTAAATGGGCAAGGATGGGAATAACTGCTTCAGCGATTTACATGATTTTTGCACTTTGGAATAAGTATAAAATCGAACATGCTGTACTTGATTCAATCAGTAAAAGTCATTCGGGTTCAGTAAATCATTTTACTACGCCTACGTTACTTAATAACTTGCTGTGGTTTGTTGTTATTGAAGACAGC
>JBILSG010000100.1:0-7523 GCA_044372235.1 Chitinophagaceae bacterium | reverse complement strand
ATGCTGAATATTCCTGACTGTGTCATTTTTCAACGGTCCGTCACCTACCATGAGTCCGTGCACTTGAGGATATTTTTCCTTAACTGTCCGAATCACTTCCACAAACCGGTCGGGTCTTTTTTGCCTGGTAAAATTCCCTAAAAAAAGTACAACAAATGATCCCTCAGGAATACCCCAACTTTTCCTCAAATTCGGATCCGGAACAAAATTGGTAAAATGTGGAATATCAATAGCCCTTGGTATGGCTACTGACGGTTTATTAAATTGATAATGAACTTTCATTTCCTGGAGCGACTTATTGCTAACGCCTACAGCAGCATCCATAGCTGAAATGATAAACTTCTTATACATCCATACAACCATGGGATTCCTATTCCAGTATTGTGCGCTGTCGATCACCCTGTAGACCCATTTGGCTTTCAAATCTGGGTTGAACCGCTTTACCAATGCAGCATACTTCAATGTCCGTGACCCGTTACATAAAATTACATCCGGATTGAATTGGCTGATTTGTTCAGAAAGTTCCAACAAGAGTGCTGGTTGAAAAAAAAGGTATTTTTCCATCCAGTGGTTATCTTTGAAATCCAGTACCTGATCATTTTGATTCAAAGGGAGGCATTCAAAATGGACTTCTTTGTATAAAAAAATTCTTTGGACAATCGATCCCGCAGTTTCAAACTGTTTTTTCAATTCATGCACAAAAACCTGCGCACCCCTCCTTACAGGCCGGGTATCCAAAAACATGATTTTCAGATTATTTTCCATATGCCACTTGTGTCAGTGCTGCCTCATATTCAGCTGACACCTTTTTAATGTCATAATTTTCCATTGCCCTTTCTCTGGCAATCCTACCAACTCGCTTAGCTTCTTCATATTCAGTCATCAACCTGGCCATTTGCCCGGCCAATGCGATATGATTGCCCACGGGGAAGATAAACGATAATCTACCAGGAGAAATTGCTTCGAGATTCATAGGTATATCACTTGCTACAAGCGGAATTCCCGTAATCAAGGCTTCAACCAACGCACCACTGAATCCTTCAGAGACACTTGGCAAAACAAATGCATTAGCTTCATAAAGTCGCTGCCAGGCATCTGGAATATTTCCATTTAAAATTACAGCCCTGCTTAAACCCAATTGATTTATTCGATTTTGTAGATCGTCACGCATTGGACCTTCCCCAATAATGTGAAGTTGTATATGAGGATAATCATTGACCAATAACGTCATAGCTTGCAATAAACAATCATACCCTTTTTGTGGAATTAAGCGTCCAATAGCCATCCAAATGAAATGATTTTTATTATCAGGACATGTCCAAGCCTTTATTTTCTGGGTATCTCTTCCCCTGTAAACAACCTTGATACGGCTATTGCTGATTCCGAGAGCTGCAGCATTAGATAACGCTATACTATAAGAATTACTTATAATTTTTCTGGGGATAAATGAAGTTAACCGATCCATCAACCAGGTAAGGTAATATTTATTTATGCCAATGCCTCTGAATCTTTCCTTCTGCTCAGGACCATACCTTTCGTTAACAAAGGTACTCACCATCGGTATGCCAGTTTGCCAGCTTACCATTCTTGTGATCATCAATGACCGATAAAGTGACCCAACAATGACATCAGGTCTTTCACTGCTAACAAATCGTTTCAATTTGCGAATGGCCTGATAAAAACCATACTTTTCTGAAATATTCATATATATCAATCTGCATGGCAATTTCAGATATACTTCCCGCAAAGTATGTGCATCATAAAAATATACCACTATTACTTCAACACGTCTATCGAAATGCCCAATCAGCTCCGCAAGGCTTTGCTCTGTTCCGCCCTGTGCTAAACTGTCTATGGTAAACAAAACTTTCATAAGTTGATTACTGGAATTTCAGTTTATATTGTGTGATCCACAATTGGAACATGAGCAAGGCAAAGAGGCGTCTTTTGTTGAAGAACAATTTTCCAGAATCATGCATCAATTTTTTTGTAAGAGCAGGTTTAAATACAGACTGACTCGTTAACAAATTATCTTGAATGAATTCCTGCCAGGCTTTTTCCTTCAGCCAAAACTCCAGCGGTGGAATAAACCCCTGTTTCCGTTGTTTATTAAAAAAAGGAGGTAACTTTTTTGCTGCCAAAGTTCTCAGAAAATCTTTTTTAGTTCTTTGTTTGGTATCCAACTTTTTCAATGCAAATTCAATAACCTCTCTGGATAATAATGGTGATCGGACTTCCATCGAGGATAGCATGCTTGACCGGTCAACCTTCGTGAGGATATTATCAGGCATAAAGCCCCTGATATCGTACATCATCGCCCTGTCCATAAATGGGAGAATACGGTCAACCATTTTTTCCTTCCAAGCATAATTATCTGATATATTGAATCCATCAGGCAACAGCAGCCCCCGTTCAGATTGTGTAAAAAGCGTATCATGCAAAGGAATGGATGACTGGAAGTCTGTATCCAATTGCATCAAGTAATGCCTCCCCACCATTCCCATGGGCAATAGTTTTTCAGCTGAACCGGAGATGGTTTGCCTGACTGCAGCCGGCCAATGGCCAAATCGCTCTTTCATTCCTGCCCACGACTGGTATCTGTCATACCCTCCAAAAATCTCATCCCCACCATCTCCCCCCATCACCACTTTACAATGGGAACTAGCTGATGAATAAATGAGCGAACCGGGGATGATTGCAGGATCTGTACTGGGCTCACAACACTGTAGTGCAAGCTTAGACAACAACTCCGGTTGAACTGCTTCTATATTCAATTCCCTGTGACGGGTACCATACCACTGGGCAATCTGACGGGCAAAATGCCGTTCGTCAGCACCGCCATAACCTTCAAATCCGACTGTGAAAGTAAAGATATCCTGATTGGCTTCAGCGGCATAAGCTGTTACCAAGCTGCTATCCAATCCCCCACTGAGCATTACACCAACCGGAACATCAGAAACCAGCTGCTCATTTACAGATTTTTTCAACAATGCATCGAACTCTTCTAGCTGCGTTGATTGGCTCAGTGTAGGACTTTCATAATGAGGGAATTTCCAATAAGGCTTTTCCTGAACATTAGAATTTCCACTTTCCAAAACTACATAATGACCGGGTGTCAGTTTGCTGATCCCTTTGACCATACTCATGGTACCGGGAACATAACCCATGCCCAACAAGCAGTTTACCGCGGCGGGGTCGACCTCTAACTGTCCGGGATAGGCCTCACATATTGCCTTAAGCTCAGAGGCAAAAATAATGCCTCCAGAATGGATAAAATAATACAATGGCTTTTCACCAATCCTGTCTCTGACCAAAGTCAATGAACCAGATTGGGTATCATACATGGCGAAAGCAAACATGCCGTTGATTTTCTCCAAGGAATTTTGACCCCAGCAATGCCATGCATGCAGCAGCACTTCTGTATCACTGGAAGACTTAAAAAAATAGCCTTTGCCTAACAGCTCTTCCCGTATTTCTTTGAAATTGTATATTTCCCCGTTAAAAACAGTAACCAACCCACCATCTTCACGCAACATCGGTTGTGCACCGGCATTGGATAAATCGAGTATGCTCAAACGACGATGACCCAACCATACGTTACCTGCCGGATTGCTCCAGCTGCCTTCCGCATCAGGCCCACGGTGTTGCAAGCTGTCCAATGCGCTGGACATCCGTTGGTGATCAACTTGTGAATCAAATGCTATTTGTCCTACAATGCCACACATAAACTAAAAATATTATTTCGTGCCATTCAGTTTGTTCTTTTGGCAATAGGCAGTACAACTTGTCCTTTTTTGCGTATGATTCCATGAATCAACCCCAGCCACAAATACCAGAAATTCACTAATCCATAGCCAACCCCGTAACCGAAAACAAATATCGACTTCAAGACAGTTTTGAAAAAAAATCTGAACGCTGTATCATATCTTCTTTCCTTGTATAGCATAATAATCATCAGATTTCGTGTGCTGTAATACTCCCGCCATAATGAAGATGACTTTTTCCGTTGATATAATGGATTTTTTAATCCCAACCTTCCAGCCAGCTCCCTGTGTCGGCGATGTAAATCGCCCGAAACCATAATTTGCCAACCCCTACGTTTTAGAGAAAGTCCGAAATCAAGTTCCTCATACCCAAAAAACAGGTGTTTATCAGGAAGCATCCCCTCTTCAAAGACTTTCCTATTCACCAACGGAAACATGTTCCCAGATATTGTATCTACCTGCAAATACCCTTTTAGTTCTTGGTCCCTGAATCTGATTGTCTTGGCAGAATTACGGTCGAATCGTTCGCCAACAGCTCCCACCATACCAAGCCTTAGAGCTGCATTGTTTTCAATGATTTTGACCATTTCCTCGGTCATATCGTTGAATTTGGGCGGATCATCATCATCCACCCACATCACCCAATCATATCCCTTTTCAAAAAGTGTCTTCAGCCCATAATATGCCCCTCCAGCCGGACCGGCATTGTAACCGGTATGCATATATGCTATGCCTTTACCTGATGCTTGTTCATACTGGTTCCTTGTAAGATCAGTTTCACTATTGTCCACAATCAAAATAAGTTCAGGTGCAATGGTTTGGTCTTTCAACTCCTGAATTGTATTATCCAGGTATTTGGGCCTATCTCGGGTAATGATGAAAGCAGCAAATTTCTTTGGATTAAAAACCGGTTCTGTCATTATTTTCTGACTTTAATTGCAAAAAATGAAAAAAAGGAAGCCGAATAGCTCAGGTTACTAAGCCAACTGAATGACTTGATCAAATAAGCTTTCCAAAAAAGAAATTTGAACTGTATTCCAATCACGCGTATGCACAGCAGTCTCCCCGGAAGTGGACAAAAAACTAAACCCAGTCTGTATATTATCTGAAAGGGGATTCCGGAGTATTTCAAGGATATGTAATATAGCGATTTTTTGTTTGACCAATTTTTACATAACCCATTTCGGATACATGATTTTTCAAATCACAAGCAGCAATAATTAAATAATAAAAAATACACATGGGGAAATCTACTTTCTAATATTATTGGCTTACTAAATTTTTCGAGTTTACTCCCAATTTTTCAATACAATAAAGAAAGCCTATTTCAACTCTTTCAATCTAAAATTTTCTTTTAAGTTTATTGAAAGGTGTTTCTATAAGATAAAATGAAAAAAGTGAAATAGCTAACAAAATAAATATTCTCGTGAAAATAGATAATTGAATTTTGTTAAAAACATCTGAAAGAAATAATTGCTGCCACAAATAAATACTGTATGAAATCAATCCTAAAAAAACAAATGCTGTGGAGTTGAGTAAATTAAAAACAAATCCTTTCTTTAAATTCAAAATTGCCCAAAACAAAAACGCAAAAAAAATAACTTTTACTAATGGCAAAAAATAACTAAATAATAAAAATATTTTATTTGTTTTTCCCTCAGTATTTAATTCTAAATAAATAGATAAAAAACCAAACATAAAAATTATTAAAAATGTAGGCCACCCTTTGTAATCCCGATGAGTCAACCATCTCCTATTTAATGCAATCAAAACACCAAATATTAGGGCTTCCCCTCTATAAAAGAAACTCAGCATGGATACTTTTACTCCTACTATTTCAAAATACAATCTAGAGAGAGGTAAACCCAAAAAAACTACCAAAATGAGAAGTAAATTTAAATTTTCAATTTTTCGATTTAAAAAAAATAATAGCAATAGGGGAAAAATCATGTAAAACAATTCTTCTATCGACAAAGACCAAAAATGAGATGTCAGCCATCCAGATCCAAAAAATTGCCTCATATAAAAGAATGAAGAAACCCAAGTCTGTGGATTTATATAGAGAAGTTCAAACTTTTGCATTATGAAATAGATCAACAAAAGAAAATAATATGCTGGAAAAATTCTTAAAGAACGGCGAATGTAAAAACGTTTTAAATCAATACAATTAGTTTGTTTAAACTCATTCAAAAGTAGTGTTGTTATCAAAAATCCAGAAATTAGAAAAAATAAGTCAACACCTGTCTTACCACTAATGAAAATTTGTAAAAATTCAGGTAAAATGTTTTTCCCAGTTATAATTACGGAATGATCATAAACAACAAAAATAATACTTATTGCCCGTAACCCGTCTAAGGAAGGAATATGATTAACTGACTTTTGAAGGTTATTTAGCCTCATATTTTTTTCCAAATTATTCGTGAAACAATTGGGGAATAAGTTGCTAAAAATCTAATAAATACGCCAAGTGAAAATGGAAATTCAATTAATAAAGATTTGAAAATATCTCTTGACTCAACTCTATTTTTGCAATATGCAGCGGCAACACCAGCGATTGTCATATATCTTTTTTTTAAAGATTTGTTTTGTTCAAACAAATCCTTATGCTTATCCACGATATGTAGCATAGCATTTTTTCTGTTCACCCAATTTCTGCTCAATCCATCATCTGAAACATGATATTCCAAATTGTATGCAGGAATGAATGTTTCTTTAGGTCCTTTTTGTTTCAACCTGAAACTCAATTCTGTATTTTCACTGTAAGACAGGATTGTATCGTATCCACCAACCGATTCAAACAATTCCCTTTTGAGGCAAAAAGAACCGGGAATGAAATTGCCATAGGCAACTCCATTGTTGAAGGGATTGGCCGGATCTGTCTGTCCAATGACAATGCCATTCCTTATTCTGGTTATGCCACAATAAAGTAAGTCTGCACCCTGTTCCAAAATTTTTTCTTCGTAATTTTTTATCCAGGTAGATGTAACTGTATCATCAGAATCTAGAAACAATAGGTATTCTCCTCTAGCATGTACAGCTCCAAAATTCCTCGCAGCAGACACCCCACTGTTTGCTTGATAAAAATAATGCAGTCCTTTTTGCTGCACATATACCGAAACAATTTCCCTGGTATTATCTGTTGAACCATCATCCATCACAATCACTTCAAAATCTGTATTTGTCTGAGCATACAGACTATCAAGTGTTCTGGAAATAGTATTTGCCCTGTTATATGCTGGTACAATGATGCTAAACCTTGGCATTCAGGAATTTTTTCAAGTTAACAAATCCTGATATCGAGGCAGTATAAAATCTCCTGTAAGAAGAGGCTTTTGCGGCCAAAATCTGAAGGCCCAAACTGCTTTCATCAGATAGCCTATCAGCAGGCATGAATTTCAATTTGAGCTTCTGATTGTACCATACAACCTGTGCCATTAGGGTTTTGAATGTCTGATGCAACAAAAAAGAAATTGCACTATTTCCTTTCAAAAGCAAAAAACGGTAAGGCTCCAACAATGCAACACCTGAAGCTATACCTTGTTTCAATTTGATATAATAGGACCATATTAATCTATCTTGCCTGATTTGATGAACAAAAACAAGCCTTTCATCATAATACAATCTGAATCCCTGTAATTGCAGCAGGAAGCACCACTCCAAATCCCCACCAGAAGCTAAACTATTCCCTTTCCTGTCACTCATCATCAATTGTAGTCCTGCATCCATCCATTGTAAAACAGGTTTCTTGAAAATGAATAA
>JBILSG010000099.1:0-7536 GCA_044372235.1 Chitinophagaceae bacterium | reverse complement strand
TGGCTGCTGAAATAGTTTTTTTCCATAATTTTAATGATCCGTCAAATTTGAACTGTTTTTCGGTTTAAAAATAGGTGACTCACCTATAATTTAATCACCATTTGAGCTAAAAATGAGATATTTTTGTGAAAATACCGATTTGAAGAGGTCGTTGCTAACCTACTTTTTTATCTTAACTTCTTCAACATTTTTATACGCCCAAGATACTGCATATAAACTTCCAAATCAGTCTTTTTATGCATTTTTATGGCATCCAAGATTTGAAGGTTCTTCAATAATAATTCAGCATTCACAGGCTTTACGTTTTATAGACTTTAAGGCTTCAAAATGGAAAAACTATCCACAGCAACTGGTAGTTACAGATAAAATGCTGTTGGTTCATTTGTTGGGTTCTGGTATTGTCTATGGCTCAATGAAGGATGATGATGGAATGATTTACATGAAGCGGTTGGATAATACCGAACATTTCGGCTATAATATTAACAGCTACACATTTACTTCGGATAAAAGATTATACAATATTGGCGGCTATGGTATGTGGCGGTGGAACGGACAATTAAGGGTTTTTCAGGAAGCTACACAGCAATGGGAAATTGAGCCACTTAATGAAGAACTTGCAGTCTCGAACGATTTACCTGGAGCTCCGATTTGGGTTTCTGCTGATCAAAATAGATTAATAAGTTTGGGTTATTTAAAAGGAAACGAGGCTTTGCAGGGCAAAGAAAATCAAGCTGTTATTCTGGAATCCGAGTTGATAGAATTAGATCTTAAACTTTTTAAATGGACCAATAAGGGAAAATTGTCGCCTCGGGTGAGCAAATGGGTGAAACCTGAATTACTCCTGTTAAGTCTGGAATCGGGTTTGTTGTTTAGCAATTTTGGTCCGCCATATCTATTGGATCTGGAAAATTTCAAGATCAAAGAACTCGTTAACAGGGATATTCAAAATGTGCTGATGCGCAAACTTAGCGGTGATGTGACATGGAATAAGGGCGATATGGTTTATTTTGGAGGATTAAATTCAGGAGTAATTGATTCTTTACAATTGAAGTCAACCTATTTCCGAGAAACCGGTGAGCAGATCTTTATTCAACCGGTTTATTTTTCTCCTCTCGACATGATATTAGCTGTCATATTCATCTTGAGTATTTATTTAGTTTTTAAGTTAAGGAAGAAGCGGATGAATGAAGGAACGGATTCCAATGCAAATAAGCAAATTAAGACAGATACGCTTTTATCCTCGCCATACCCTGGAATTGAGGTATTTGATGCAGTAGAACAAGCTCTTTTACACCTACTCATTGCAAATGGTGCCCAAAAAGGTAAAAGAACAGGTACTGATGAAGTAAACAGGATATTGGGAGTTGCTCAGAAGTCACTGGACATGCAGAAAAGAAAACGAAGTGATGTCATCAGATCAATCAATGCAAAGTATAAGCTCATCCAACCCATGACAACAATGCCATTGGTTGACAGGGTTAAAAGTGATTTGGATGCCAGATTGTATGAATATTATTTATTGCAGGATGAGATTGAGAAAATCCAAACAATATTAAATGGGGAAAACCGGTAAGTTAATGTTCGTTTAAAACTTGTTTTTCCACATCATACTTTCTACAGGTTTATCAGGTTGTCCACTGTATTTGGCATTTTTTTTCTGGTTGTATTTTACAGCAATTTCACCATCTACTGGGAAATAGATAAGTTGCCCTATTGGCATTCCGTGGTAGACTTTAACGGGCTGTTTTACTGAAATTTCTAAAGTCCAGTTGCCACAAAAACCCACGTCACCTTTTCCGGCAGTGGCATGAATGTCAATTCCTAATCTTCCGGTAGAGGACTTGCCCTCGAGGAATGGAACGTGTTCATGTGTTTCAGTATATTCCTGGGTCACACCTAGGTAAAAAACATGCGGATAAAGTATAAATCCATCATCCGGGATATCAAAATAGGTGATCTGATTATGCTCCCTGGCGTCAAGAACATGATTTGTATAGGTGGCCAGACATTTTCCGAGGTGAACATCATACGAATTACTTCCCAGGCAATTGCGGTCATATGGACGTACTAAAATTGTTCCCTTTTCGATTTCCTCTAGAATACGCTTGTCAGAAAGAATCATTGCATTACTTTTACAGGCCTCAATTTCGGATTTTTTTTGGACTTTTTCGCCTCTTGATTATGGCAGTAATTTTCAACGATACAGACAGCGGTTTTCAGGTTGGAGTCTGGCAGATTTTAGAAGACCAGGCAGATCTTGAATCTGGCATGGCGTATCGTTCAGAAGCCGTTAATGCTGAAAGACGGATACAGCAACTGGCTTCAAGAAAAATGTTGTTTTTGTTAGCGCCAGAGCTGGATTCGAATCGTATAGAAACCGCACCGTCAGGTAAACCCATAGACAGGCTAAATAGGGTGATGTTTTCCATATCTCATACAAAAGGCTATGCAGCAGCTATTGCTTGTAATGGGATGCATACTGGTATTGATATCGAATTAATTTCTGAGAGGGCATCACGCATTGCCCCCAGATTTTTAAATTCAAGTGAAATAAAGCTCATTGAGCAATCTCGTCGTAATATTGATATTTACGGTATGCATACATTATGCTGGAGCATTAAGGAAACCGTATATAAATGGTGGGGTAGTCCTGGAATAGATTTTGCCAGGCAGATTGAAATAAAGGAGCTTAAGGAAGAAGGAGATGTTGAGGTCTGCTGTCTGTTTGACAGCTATCAACGCACATGTGGCGTTACGGTGAAAAGATTCAATAATTTGTGGCTGACTTATATGAGGGAAATGCACTAAGATTTTTCATCTAGCTGAAAAGTCTTAGTGCATTTTCCTATATATTACTTAAGACTTGCCTGAAGTTTTTCGTTTAAAGTAACATAGTCAGGATTCTTACCGGCCTTTGCAAGTTCAAGAGATTTATCAGAAGCTGTTTTGGCTTCAGATTTTTTTCCCAACATGGCCAGACAACGGGCTTTTTGATACCATACCCAGTATGCAGTTGGTGTCTGCTCTGTTGCTTTATTCAGCCATTCAGCTGCCTTATTCAGGTCCTTATTGTTATCCATGTAGTACATGGCTGCATTGAAGTAAGGTTTATTGTCTTTATTCATGAGATTGTCAATCTGTCCCATGATTTTGGTATCAATATCAGCTTTGATGGTAAATGCAACGGAAATATTTGCCCATAACAAACTTACTTCTATCGCATCGGCTTTTACATTGTCAAAAGCGATCATAAATGTTTCGATTGAAAAAGGTAGTTTCTGGGGAGTAGCTTTCAACCTGACAACATCCATCTCTTGTTTGTATGCTGATGGCGAGGTTACATCAACCTGCTTTGTAATGATGATAGTCCACTCTGTGGCTCCAGGAATGCTGAGGAGCCCATATTTTCCTGCAGGAACTTTTTTGTCACCAATGATGACTTCGTCTGAAAATGTAAGTGTAGTTGCACCATTAGCTCCTGTGCGCCATACAGCTCCATAAGGTACAAGATCTCCGAATATTGTTCTGCCCTTCCCATTTGGTCTTGAATAAGAGAGTTCAATAGAGCCCAGGCCAAATTCCTGTTTTACAGTCTGCCCTGTAGATGGAGCTGGCGTTTTCAAAGCCTGGCCCTGTACCATATAAACAGCCGCGATTAAAAAAAGACTTGAGAGTATTTTTTTCATTTCTTAAAATTTGATGTAAAACTAGTCAATTCAATTGTTATTTTTCAGGAGGTCGTATTCATCTTTTTTTAGCCTGGCGTCAAAAAAGAAAGTCCCCAGTGGCAGCCATGCCGCCATAAATGCTAAAATGAATTTCTTAAATGGCCAATTGTAGGTTTCTTTTGCATAAAAGGCGAGTGCAACATAAGACACGAAAAGAAAGCCATGTGCCCATCCAGTATACTTTACAGCGAGTGGTTGCCCGAACCAATATTTCAAAGGCATGGCAATAAGTAACAGTATAAGAAATGAAACTCCCTCCGCGATTCCGATTTTTCTCAACAACTTTAAAGTTCTAATATTCATATACTTATATTTTTGGTATGATGCCCGAAACTAAATTATTTATTTGAATCCGGGATGATACTTTCTGAGTGTTTCCCTTAGAAAGTTTTTATCCAGGTGTGTGTATATTTCAGTTGTGGTTATACTTTCGTGCCCCAACATTTCCTGAACTGCCCTTAAATCAGCTCCGCCTTCAACAAGATGAGTAGCAAAAGAGTGTCTGAAAGTATGCGGTGAGATATTCTTTGAAATTCCTGCTTTTTGTGCCAATTCCTTGATGATGTAAAATACCATTACCCTTGATAGTCCTTTTCCCCTTCTATTGATAAATATATAATCTTCAAATCCTTTCTTTTCTACTTGATGGATTCGAACCTCATTGAGATAAATATGGATACATCTTAAGGCATCTTTTCCAATAGGAACAAGCCTTTCTTTATCGCCCTTTCCAATCACCCGTAGAAAACCGATTTCATTGTAAATATGAGATCGTCTGAGTGTTATCAATTCACTGACTCGTAAACCACAACTGTATAAGGTTTCAAGTATCGCTTTATTTCTGGCTCCTTCTGGCCTGCTCAGGTCTACCTGGGCAATTATGCTTTCAATTTCTTCAAATGTAAGCGTGTCAGGTAGCGTTTTTTTGAGTTTGGGTGCACCCAACAATGTTGTAGGATCATTTTTGGTAATGTCCTCTTGCAGGCAATACCTGTAAAAAGCTCTGATACCTGAAATGATTCTTGCCTGAGATCGGTCACTCATCCCCAGTTCAGCTATCCATTTTATGTAAGCTTGTAAGGACAATAAATCAAGTGTAGCAGGCGAATGTTTACTTGATGTCAATATTAAAAACTGGATTAATTTCTCCAAATCTGCCCCATATGCTTCTATTGTATGCAGGGACAATGATTTCTCAAGTTTTAAATGGATCAGGAAGCCCTTTTTGTATGAATCCCACATCCCTGGCATTTTCAGATTCTAATTTGGAAATATTGTTTATCTTAAACTTAAATCTAAATTACAATTATTACTTTTTGTGTAGTGCTATGAAATCCATAAATCTTAAAGCATTTAAAAAATCAGTAGAGACAAATAAGCGGAAAATGAGGCTTTTTCTAAGTCGCCTTGAAAAGAATCCGCCAAGGCGCCTCGATAAAATAGCAGAAGAAGTTGACCGGGAAGTTTGGGAAGAGACTGACTGCCTGACCTGTTCGAACTGTTGCCGTGTCATGACTCCAACTTTTACAAAAAATGATTTAAATAGGATTTCCAGTCATTTCGGACAAACTCCGGAGGAATTCAGGGAAAAATGGCTATACCTGGACAAGAGTGGTGACTGGATGAATAAAACAACGCCTTGTCAGTTTCTTGATCTTAAAACCAATATGTGTTCTATTTACGAAATCAGACCTGAAGACTGTTCAGGATTCCCACATTTGACAAAAAAGAAGATGAAAGCATATATTCATGTTCATAAACAGAATATAACTTACTGTCCTGCCACCTATAAAATGGTTGAAAAAATGCAGTTGATGCAATTGGATAAGATCTGATTAAAACGGATATCCGATTGCAAACTGAAACGTTGGCTTGTTCCAGACATCCTGAACGAACCAGCCTCCTGCTTTATCTGCATAAAACTGACTTGCTGCAGCATTACCTTTATTTTCGGGTCCATACCTGGGATCTTTCACAGGAAATCCCAGATCAAACCTCAGGAGAAAGTAACTAAAATCAATCCTTGCACCAAACCCACTTGCTATTGCAATATCTTTTCCGAGTTTATTCAATTTAAAACCTGAACCAGGTAAACTTCCATTAAGATTGTCTCTAAACCAGATATTTCCTATATCGGAAAAAACTGCACCGCGCATCCAGAAACCATAAAATGGGAATAAGTTAAAGCGGTATTCAATATTTCCTTCAAGCTGAATATCAGCATATTTGTCGTTAAATCGTCCATTGGCTACAGTATCAAAAAATATATTTGATCCTATTCCAAGTTTTCTTATTGACCAGCCACGCATACTATTGGGACCACCAGCGATAAAACTCTTGAAAAATGGTAAAGTTACCTGACCTTTTCTTGAACTTGTATTGAGCGCCAGGCCTGCACCTGCATATGCTCTGAGGTGGAGGCTGCTTTTTTGGTTTGATCTGATGTGTTTAATCTCCACATCGGCTTTTATGAACCGGTAAAGATTTTCGAATATGCGACCCTGTTCTGTTTGTTTTTTAAAAAGAGATCCAGTCAGTAAACCACTTTCTTCGGCATAAACTTTTAACAAGCTAATATTCCTGGTATTGGATGGTGTAAGATTTCTATTATAAACAGCATTCATCCCAATAATTAATCCATTGTTGTATGTATACAATAACAACGGGAAGTCTTGTATGGATTGTAAAAAAAGACTATCTGGCCTGAATTGTGTAAATTCAATGTTAACAGGTTTGAATTGCCAGGAACTAGAAGGCCCGGGTCTCCATTCATAGCCGATAAAAGTGTTTACCGAGTTAAGCTGAAAGAATCTGAAACGATCGATATAAGAAAAGTCGACGGATGCAATGGTTCTGGCTTGTTGAAAATAACCCTTCAATTTGTCACTTATTGGTGCAACCAGTTTTGGAAAGGTCATCCTGTTTGTTAGTGTTATTTCTCCTGACAGGATTTTTTTAAAATTATTGAATTCAATGCCTGTCCTGAGGCTGTTTTCAAGCTGTATTGCTTTTCTCCCGATATTCCTGTTTCTGAGCGTGAAGTTATTGGCCAGACCCACTCTTCCGCTTCCAACTTGAACAAGTTGTGATGTATTTACTATGCTGCTACCCTCAAGGTCAATGCTGAAATATTGTTTTTTGGCTGGCTGAAGTTTTAGCGTGTAATCAATTTTATTCAGACTATCGTTTATATCACTTGAAATATTGATATTTTGCCAAACCCCAAGTTTATTTAACTGATTAATTGTTTTATTGTATGCATCCCGTGTATAGGTGTTGGAAGGAATGATTTGAATCTGACTTTTTATAAAATTATTGTTGAATAGATTTCTTTTTTGCAAGACATAGATATCAGGAAGGCTGTCTTTAAATGTATTAATGTCAAACAAAACGCTGTCTTCAGGATCAGTGTCTGGTTCTATAAATACATTTCCGATTGTATACTGACTGAAATGATTTTGTAAAGATGAATTTTTTAATTTGAAATAAATGTCCGCCTCTGGTATTAATGCCTTGTTTTTAATACTACTTAATAATATGGCATAATTGAAAGGATCTGTCATGGGACTTAACAATTCCTTTGAACCAGTATCTATTTCTGCTATTATATCTTCTTTTGTAAATCTTGCAAAACCATTATTCTGAAACAGTTCAGTTAACCGGCTTATTTCTCTGTCAATTGAAGAGTAATTAAATATTTTTTGCTTTTGAATTAGGGATTCCTCATTCGAAATTTTGACCAGTGAATCAAGAATCTTATTGTTGAATTCATAAGTTATTGAATCTATTCTGGTGATTGGACCGGTGT
>JBILSG010000098.1:0-7543 GCA_044372235.1 Chitinophagaceae bacterium | reverse complement strand
GACCGACTTGCCGCGCAGCAGACTGCTGAAGGTGTCTTCAATCCGCAACTGGCTGGCCTCATCAAAAATCACCAGGTCGAAGAGGTCTGATTGAAGGGGGAAGAGGGAGCTGACTGCACCGGGGTTTGCCAGGATCAACGGGTGCATGTCTGTAAACGCTTCTGTATCTTGATGGATGATTCTCCGGAGGGAATTTCTTGATTCCCCATTGGCACCACGCAGGTTGAACAGCTTCCTGAAACCTGTTTGGCTTTCTTCGTATTTCATCAGTCCGTCATTGAACCAAACCATGATGTTGTCATGGATCATGATGTCCTGCTTCTGTTTCAATTCCTGCTGGAGTGCAAGGATTTCATGCAGGTGGTGTTCATGTTCCGGATAGCGGTGTTCCTGGTGGGCTTTGGACAACATCGCATACAGTTCAAGTTTTCTGTAGGTGATGCTCCAGTCTTCCTTTTGGCGCGACATGAACATGCGAACCACTTCGCGCACAGGTTCTGAAGCCAATGCCATGGCCTCTCTCCAGGCGAGGTAATGTTGGATGGCTGGTTCGTTGTTGGACTGCTCTTGCATGAATGCCTTCAATGCCTCCCACTTTTCCATTTGCACCTGCAAGGGGTGGCCGCTGTAACTCAGGTGGGCCATGTTGAAAATGGCCATCATTGTGTGGAAGATTTCATCAAGCTCCCTGATGTTGTTGTTCCATTTGTCTGTTTCCTGAGCCGACAAATGTCCGGTTTTGATGGATGGGGAAGCGTACTCCAGCGCCATGAAATCTGCAATAAGTTGTTCACGCTGTTCAGTAAAGGTTTTCACCCAGGTATCTGCCAATGCTACATCCAATGGTGCTTTGCCCAGTTTGCCATATTGCTCTTGGATGTTTTGGCAAAGTGTTGTTGCCTCTGCAGAAGCCTGCAGGATTTTAGATTTTTGTGAGTTGAAGATGAGTTTGAATTTCTCCCACCATGTCGCTTCATACGGGTTTGCCAAAAATGAGCTGATAAATTGAATCCGATCAGCAAGCTGTTGCGCCTGCTGTTGGCAGGCATCCTGTTGTTGCGTTGCATGGGCCAGACATAGTTGCCCGTACCGTTTGAGCAGTGGATCCAACACATCAAAAACCATCTTTAGTTCGAAGGATAGCGACCGCAGTTTTTTGGGTATCAAGGGCAACTCGGCGGTTTCAATAGCTGTGCAAAAAAGTTCGTCGTAAGCATCCAGTTTTTCGTGTGTAAGGAGAAAAAGCTGGTAAAGCCTGGCAAGGGTTGACCTTGTATCCCCCTCATGTGTGGGCAGTCCCATTTTTTGCATTCTGCCCACCATCCATTCCAGTTCCGGCAGGCTACTGGCGTCGATGTCCATTTGCAGCCATTCTGCCACACCATCCATCCACAGCAGGTTCCCATGCAGTGGTTCCAGCAGTTCCTTGTAGCGGTCGTCTGCCAGTGCTATGCGGTCTTCGAAGTCGCGGTATTGCTTTTTGAATGCAGCCACCATACCGGTAGCCATCGACACCCTATCGGGTTGCGTTTCCCTTTCCCTTGCTTTTTTTACGATTAGGTTCCTGTCTGATGAAACGTCTTCAATCAGCGCGATGGCCCTTTCCAGGAAGGGGTATTGCCTGACCATGTTATGGCGAATCACTTCCAAGGCGGTCCGTTTTTCGCAGACAACCAGGACTTTTTTGCGGTCAGATAGGGCCGTGGCGATGATGGCTGTGAGGGTCTGGCTTTTGCCTGTACCCGGAGGGCCCTGGATGACGATGCTGTCTTTTTGCGCAAGCGACCGCACCACACTGTGTTGGCTCGGATCCACCTGGATGGGTGTTGAGGTGTGACCCCATACTATGGGAAAGCTGTTGTCGATATTGCCACTGTCTGCCTGGTCCTGCATCTGTTGGATGAGTTCATTCAGGTCGTTGATCAGGCTTTGTTTCTGGCTTTTGTAGATGCCGAAAACCCCGCTGAAGATGATCCGCGATTGGCCTTGGTTTTCCTTTTCGAGGTCTACCCGCTCGGGGATCACATCCAGGTAGTTCCATTGGTGCATACCCGGGTTGGAGATATTCAGTTTTTCTTTGAGGGAGTGGATGAATGATTCCAGCTCGGTTTTGTCGATGATGCCGTCATCCGTGGCCGATTCAGGCAGTGTTGGCATATCCACCTGTTGTTCTGATTTGAGGAAGGAACGCAGTGCTTCATTGACCTGAATACCTTTTTCTGCTTTTCTGCTGATGGTCCATGTTTTGCTTTTGTCGAAATCCTGCCGGATATCCAGTGGCCAGATCAGCAGTGGGGCAACGATGATGCTGGTAGGGTCTGCGGGGTTTCTTCTCACCAGGATGGGGAAACCGAAGCCAAAGGTTTCGATGCCATGTTCTTTCAGGATATCGTCATGGTCGTATTTGATGTTGACCAGTTTCCGTTCGATTTTTGATTTCTTGAGGTTTTCCTCTTCCAGCGCCTGTTTGATTAATGGCGGATCGGTGGACTTCGGTGTGCGCAGCAGGATGGGTATTTTGATGTCGAAGTCGGGCGAGGAGCAGAGCTGATCCACGAAGGATGTGGAGAAATCCTTTTTTAGGAGGTCGACTTCATTGATGCCCAATCTTGATCCCGTGCGACCGGGAAGACAATTGAGGAGTATGGAGCGCGTGCTGCCGTAGGAGAGTTTGTTTTTGAGTATTTCCAGAAAGCGCTGCGAAGCTTGAGGCATGGTGTTTTTTGGTTTGATGGAAGGTACAAAAGCTTGGGGATTGGGATTTCAAAAAATTCAGTTAATTCAATAATTCCATTAATTTAGTATCTGTTAAAAATCAAATTTTATCAGTAACCCATAACCAAAAGCAAATCACCATGTTTTTCAAAATAAACGGACAGCTTGATTTTTCCAAACTACCGCAACCCAGTGGTCCTCTTTCAGTTGTCTGCTGGGATAAAGATTTCCTAACGGATGATAAATTGGATGAATCTCATTTTGAATAATATTTATATATGTAAATAATTGATTTACATGGGCTTTGCATAAAGTCATTCCAGGCTTTATTTGCTTTGCATTATTTCCCTAACTTATGTAGGCAGACAGGAAACAAAATCATATTCCTGAAATAGAACTTACATAACAATTATGCAAATCGACCCAACATACCTTCGCTATATCTTTGATGGCTTGGATTCCCAATCCTTTGATAAGAATAATGTTTCTGCTTTACCGGATGGTTTGGTTGGAATTTATGAAGAGGCAATTCCTTCTCAATTCACTTGTTCTTCAAGAGAGAAATTGTTATCATTCTTTGTAATTTGGGCTTTACTTAAAAAAGAGGTTAGTGTATCTTTTGCAACAGATTTGCTTGGTTGGGATGAGCAAAATACAATTGATTTTCTCTCCATCTATTCAAAGTGGTTTAACAGTCCGAGTTCTGGTAAATATATCTTGTACCATGAACGATGCCGAACATATTTACTTGAAAAAACATCATCCAATAAGCTAACCCTTGCTAACCAGAAAATCATCGATTTATGCCAACGGTCATTGGAAAGCAGAAATGGAGATGAGTGGGAGGTTTATGCCTTGGAACATCTGCCATCGCATCTGATCATTCAAGCGATGCAGAATCAAGAAGAAGGTTTGGCATTCAAGAAACTCGTTTCTGATACCGGTTATTGGAACCGTCAGTTAGAAATCAGCAAGGGATACGATTGGTCGAAAAAGATGCTCAACTTGGCAATGATTTGGGCAGCCAAGCAAAATACGGATGAAATCATTGAATATGCCTTGAATAAAGTGGACTTGCATAATATGGAGCAAAACGATGCCCCCCGCATAGTGGAAATGGTTGCACAAAATGATATTGAGACAGCGCTTCAACGAATAGATGCCTTTGGAGGTAATGACAAAGAAGGGCTTCAACGAAAGTTTACGCTTTATATGCTCTGCCTCATGGAGCTTATATTACTTGATAGTAAAGAAAAACCTTTTCGCAAGTCAGCTATTGAACAAATACTGACTCACCTCGATGAAAAAATTCCTGTAGACCATTCCTTGTTGAACTGGGATGATTTCTTCTCAAGTTACATTATGTTTAAGATTGCCAGTGAATTGAAAGTGATAGGTATTGATTTTTTGAGGGTTTATAATAAAACAGATAAATGGAAAACTGATTGGATTGCTGAAAAGGGACCCTATACTCAACTTCAGTTAGATGTTTTACTTGAATGCGCATATAGAATTAGCAACATCTATGAAAAAAGTAATACATTATGTTTAATCGCGACAGAACTTGCTTTTCAAGGACATTTGAAAAAAATGTCATCAGTTATGCAAGATGTACTCTCATTTGACCTAAGCAAAATTGAAAATAGGAAAAAGAGTGAGGCATTTTGCTTCATTTCTTCCGAATTGGCTAAACAAGGAAATATTCAAGATGCTATTGCATATGCACGTGAAATTAATTACAATGGTGATTTAATAAAATCACTATGTGCCATTTGTATAGAGTATTCCAAAAAAGGTCAAGTAGAAGAATCAATCTTATTGATGCAGATGGCAATTAAATGTGCTCGTGCCATTAAAAATGATTCAGATATGATTACTTCATTATCTAAAATATCTACAAGTTTATTTATTCAAAAGAATGAAGAGGAATCCTTTTTATTAATGGATGAAGCGATTGCATGTGCAAGAATGATAGAAGTTGATTGGGAAAAAAGTAGTGTTCTTAGGTCTATTTCTATTGAATTAGTTAAACAAAAAAAAGTATCAGAGGCAACATTATTAATACATGAAGCACTAGTGTCTGCTCAACAGATTAGTATTAAAAATGATGAGTTGACGAAATCTCATCAATTAAATGAAATATCTATCGAATTGGCTAAACAGAATAACGTTGATGTAGCGCTTAAGTGTGCTTTGAGCATTATTGATCCAGCATATCAGGGTAGTGCTTTGGCATATATTTCTACTGAATTAGTCAAACAGAAAAGAACAGAAGAAGCAATTGAATTAGCCCGAGCTATAAAGTATAATTTTTGGAAGACAGACTCGCTACAATCCATATCAAATGAACTCGCTATACAAAATGAAATTGAGAAAGCTTTTTTGGTAATTTTTGAGACATTAATTTACACTCCAGAAATTATTGACTACGAGTTGAGAAATTTTTCTCTCAATGCGTTATGTACTAAACTAGTGAATAAGGGAAAAATAGTAGAGGCTTTTAAGTGCGCAAACGTAATTGACAATGACGGATACAAAATGCGGTGGGCATTAGTTTCAATTTCAGTCGAATTAGCTAAATCTGGTAAGATAGATGAGTCACTTGAATGTGCATTTAGAATTAATGATGATGCGCAAAAAAGTAGTGCACTAGTGATAATTTCTATAGAATTGGTCAAACAAGGTCAGATCAATAAAGCAATTGAATGTAGTAAAAATCTAACATTAATCTATATAGACGATTTAATAAAAACTATTACTGCAATATCATCTCAAATGTTTAGAATCGGTAGATTAGCAGATTTAGTGGAATATTTTCGAAGTATTAATCATGAAGAATTTAAGAGTCTTGCCTTGATGGCATTATCTAATGAATATGAAATTCATAGTATGCCTCAGGAAGCCTTCATTCTGTTGCAAGAAGCACTAGTTTATGCTCGTAGAATTAATAATAATTGTACAAAGACTAAAGTTCTCGCCCGCGTATCCACAGAATTCTTCATGCAGGGAAGAATAGAAGATACATCATCTGTACTGAATGAAACATTAGAATGTGCGTATTCTTTAGATAAAGAAGTAAGAAATTCTGCGCTTAATGAAATAGCTGTCAACTTGTGTAAGCAAGGAAAATATAAGGAGGCCGAAAGATGTGTTCTCGATATCAGTAGTGATTTTTCAAGAAATTTTGCATTTAGCGGAATAGCCTCTGAATTAGCCAAACAGGTTAGATTTGAAGAGGCAATTGCTTGCGCCCGAAGTATTAATAATGATACAATGAAATCCAGCGCTCTTACTTTCATAGCCATCGAAATCTTTAGGCAGGAAAATTGGAAATTAGCCGAACAAGTTGTCGCTGATATTTTTCAAACATCTGCACGCAATAATTGTTGGAAGAAAATGGCAAAATCAATAAAAAAGCAACTAGATTGGAATCTTTCATATGATAAAATGCTATACCTAAATAGAGACGAAGCAAAAATGTTCTACCTCAAAGGATGGGCTGAATCAATATCAGTTGATGACATCAGCAATGAAATAGCTTACAAAGCCATACAGGCTCTGATGAATGATTCAACAAGTCTAGAGAATTTCCTGCAAGTTTATGCACAGCATGAATTATTCTTTGGAAACCCCACCAAAGAAAAGGTTGTCCGTCTCAATAAAACCCTCAACATTCAATGGGCACTGGATATCATCGACCAATTTTCAAAGGAAGAACATGGAAATTGAACGTAAAAAACCAAAATTATCTTACCTTAAATCAGCAACAAATTAATCATGGAAAACACTCTTTTGCAGTCTGAATCACTTGCAGCTGCATTGAAATCATATGAAGGCACAAGAATCGGTGAAAAAATCAAAGCAGTGCTTTATGAAGACGAACGATATGCTGCTGATGAAATTGTTGAGCTGGCAGAGGAGATTCTTGCGAATATAGCTGCTATAGGCTTTACCCATTATATCAAATCCAATCAACAGAAGGAAGTTTACAATGATTTTCTCATTCAACTCTTCACTTCTTCTGGTCATGACTATAACGCAGGACCGCTGTATCGATGGGCAGCCAATATGGTTAGGGATCTGGAGGATCTGAAAGAGAATCCACATTACCGGTTTTACATTTCAGATGGCAAATTGAACGAGGAAGTCAATAACCTTTCCGTATTGAGGAATAGGGTGATGCATGGATTCTTCGTATTGCCGCCTGAAGCCAATCGTGAGGAAGCAGAGAAGATGGGCAAGTTGCTGATTGAATTGGCAGATGTTGGCTTTTTCAACTCCACAGCAGATTTTCATTTTTTCAGGGAGGGATCATTTACCGGACAGTGGCAGATTGTTTCACCATCGGAATGGGAAATATTCAATGGTTCCCAACCATTCGATAAACTTGCGCAGCGTGTCATCAAAGAAAACAGGATTGAATTTTGGGAGGAACAAATTCAGGCCACCTCACAAAATCTTTCAATCCCGGAATTGGATTCCGTACTGCCTCCTTTTTTGAATGCGGTGCGCGGTGGGCTTGCGGTTTGGATTCACCCCAATGATACTCGGGGTTTGTCGGTTTATGGCGGGATGATAGAACGGGTAACACACGAGCCGAAAACCATCATGGTGGCATTGTCATTGCATGAAACAGGGATTTCCTTTACCGCCGAATTTCTGCTCAAAAGGTTGGCATATGTCATGCAGCAACATGGTTGTTCGGCATCCTCCAAAAAGAAAGTACAGGAGCAGATTGTGGGTATGCGTTCCCAATGGAAAGGAAGAATAGTGGTTTTGTTACATAATTTTCACATCGCCCTCTTCAACAACCAGCACATCAGTTCCC
>JBILSG010000097.1:0-7560 GCA_044372235.1 Chitinophagaceae bacterium | reverse complement strand
TGGTTGTCTCTGAACACCTTTGCAGTGTGTAAAATCTTATCTACCAGGGTGGTCTTTCCGTGGTCAACGTGGGCAATAATAGCTATGTTTCTAATATTCATAAACTGGTTTGGAGGCCGCAAGTTACACTTTTTCCTGCGCGTGGCAAGGGGAAACAGGGAAAATAACAATAGGTTGATAGTGGGACAGTGGAGTTTTCTATGAATTAAAAAACTTTCACCATGAATTTTTGTTATTTTATTCCACCATCAACCCACAACCATTACACCATGATCAAAACTAAAATAGCAGGAATCGGTAAATACCTCCCAGAAAATGTGGTCACCAACCAAGACCTCACGCAATACATGGAAACAAGTGATGCGTGGATACAGGAGCGGACAGGCATTAAGGAGCGCCGCTATGCACACCGCACGGAAGAAACCACCACCACCATGGCTGTTGAAGCAGCTAAAATCGCCATCGAAAGGGCAGGCATAACCCCTCAGGATATTGATTTCATCATCTTCGCCACCCTGAGTCCGGATTACTATTTTCCCGGCTGCGGTGTGCTGGTTCAGCGTGCCATGAAAATGAAGGAAATCGGAGCCCTGGACATCAGAAACCAGTGCAGTGGCTTTGTTTATGCCATGAGTGTGGGTGACCAATTCATCCGTTCTGGTATGTACAAAAATATCCTGGTTATTGGGAGTGAGAAGCAATCATTCGGACTGGATTTCACCACCCGGGGGAGGCATGTGAGTGTCATATTCGGGGATGGTGCTGGTGCAGCCGTGTTGCAGCCTACAGAAAAAGCGGATCAGGGAGTATTGAGTACGCATTTGCACAGTGATGGTGAAAGCGCAGAAATCCTGGCCATGTACAACCCAGGTACGCATGCCAATCACTGGAAAGAAGAAAAATATGCGAGTTTTGATGAAGCTGAAATCGGACAAATGTTTTTCAGCCATGCTATGATTGATGACGGACAAATTTATCCGAACATGGATGGTCCTGCTGTTTTCAAGAAAGCAGTAGTCAAATTTCCGGAAGCTATCATGGAAGCCCTGCATGCCAATAATTATACACCGGCCGACCTGAATATGCTTATCCCTCACCAGGCAAACCTGCGCATTGCACAATTTGTGCAACAGACTTTAAAGCTGCGTGATGATCAGGTTTATAACAACATCCAGTATTATGGCAACACCACAGCTGCATCAGTTCCTATCGCACTGTGCGAAGCATGGGAAAAAGGACTGATAAAAGACGGCGATTTGGTTTGTCTTGCTGCATTCGGATCAGGATTCACCTGGGCTAGTGCGCTGCTGCGGTGGTAATCAGGATTTTCTATCCGGACTGAGCAGGAACAGCAGACTTACAAAAGTGAGCAACAATAACATTCCGGTAAACTGATGGGCAACACCAAACCACAAAAGGGCCGTTTTATGCTGGGCATACAAAACTGTACAAATGCCCAACAGTACCTGTAAGATTACCAGTATGATTGGCATCACCTTCAGTTTCTGAAATACTTTTCCTGTCCTGATTTTTTTTACACGCAGATACCAAAGTACTATCAATAGAGTAAGTAAATAAGCCAGGTTACGGTGTACAAAATGAACAGCCAGGGGATCATGTGTGAAAGTGCTCCATCTGTCGCTCAGCATAGATGATGGGAAAAACTCTCCATTGATGAGTGGCCAGGTAGTGGCAAACTGTGCTGCCTTCAGACCAGCCATGAACGCCCCGAAAACAAGCTGAACAATCAGAAGCACCAATATAAGCAATGTGGATTTTCGGAAATAAGGTTCTTCAAATCTTTCACCTGCATCCACCCAGGCCCTGAGGGCAAACCACAGTGTATAACAAAGGAGCCCGAGGGCAGCCATAAAATGAATTGCAAGCCTGATGTGATCAACATAAAGACTTTCTTCATTCAAACCACTTGCCACCATAATCCATCCCAGCAGTGCCTGAAGTATACCCAACAAAAAAAGTATGATCATGGGATTGATCATCCAGCGTTCAATGCGCTTTTTCACCACAAACCAGATAAATGGTATGGCAAAAACAACCCCTATCAGTCTGGCCCATTCCCGGTGAAACCATTCCCAGAAATAGATGAACTTGAAATCAGATAGTGTAAACTCAAAGTTCAGCTCCCTGAATTGTCCGATCTGCTTATACTGCTCAAAAGCTTGCTGCCACTCACTTTCATTCATAGGCGGAATAGCCCCGAGAATAGGCTTCCACTCTGTTATTGACAATCCGGAACCAGTAAGTCTGGTAATACCTCCCAGTAAAACCTGAACAATGATCATACCTACGCCAATAAGCAGCCAGATGGCTACTGCCCTCGACTTTTGAACGGATGCTTGTGCTCTCATGCTGCAAAGGTATTACACCATAAACTGGTGTTGATCATTTGATAGATTTTTTTGGGTACTTTGTACCCTATGCTTAAACCTTTTCATCAGAATTTACAACCTGAAGCAGGCTGTGATGAAGCCGGCAGGGGTTGCCTGGCCGGACCGGTTTTTGCGGGAGCGGTGATTTTGCCTCCAGACTTCAGCAACCCTTTGCTGAACGATTCTAAAAAACTCAGTGAAAAAACACGCTATGCCCTGCGGGAAGTGATTCTGAAGGAGGCACTGGACTGGTCTGTTGCCCGTGTAGATGCGCCGGAAATAGACAAGATAAATATCCTGAATGCGTCTTTCTGGGCCATGCACCTGGCGCTGGATGCATTAAAAACCCCACCGGCTTTTATACTTGTGGATGGTAACCGATTCAACCCATACAGGGAAATCCCTCATGCCACCATCATCAAAGGTGATGGAATTTACAGCTCAATTGCTGCAGCCAGTATACTCGCGAAAACATTCCGGGATGATTATATGCTTGAACAGCACAATCACTTTCCTCATTACAACTGGAAAAAAAACAAAGGATATGGTACTGCAGACCACCGCAAAGCCATTAAACTACACGGAAACTGTCAACTACACAGGATGAGTTTTCAAGTAAAAGATTAAAATACAAAGGTTTAGGTATAGATAAAAATGATGAAAGTATTTATATTTACTATGTTAAACCAACTGTCATTCTGCCTGTCAGAAGAAACAGTAGGTCTAATGACTCTATAACCTTCCAGTCCCATTAAAACGGGCCCCCTTTTTGGGGGCCATTTTTATTATAACTGACCAATACCCTGCCGGGTTACTTCTGGCTCGTCTCCAGTCATGTCTACAATAGTTGAATAAGACATGCCACCAATACCGCCATCTATCACCAGGTCTACCAGTTTCTCAAACTTATTGTGAATCTGTTCAGGATCTGTGTACTCTTCAACCATATCGCCGGGTAATGAAGAACTGAGTAAAGGGTGTCCGAGCTCTGCTGCTATGGCATGGGTAATCCTGTGATCAGGTACGCGTAAACCAATGGTATCTTTTTTACTTTTGAGGATTTTGGGAACCTCTCTGCTTGCCGGCAAAATAAATGTAAATGGTCCGGGTATGTGCTGTCTGATAAACCTGTACTGAGGTGTATTGATAGCCCGGGCATATTTACTGAGATCAGAAAGGTCGCTGCAAATAAAAGAGAGGTTGGCTTTGGCAGGATCTATGCCTTTCAGCCTGCAGATTCGCTCTACAGCTTTCTGCTGGAAAATATCACATCCTAAACCATATACGGTATCTGTGGGATAGATGATAACACCGCCTTTACGCAGCACATCTGCGGCCTGTTTGATCAGCCTTGGCTGGGGATCACGGGGATGTATGTTTATGAGCATAATTTGAATTTTGCTTAGTCATTTTCTCCCGTGCAGGTAAAACTGCTGAAGCTCAGGAAATGGTCCAGACTTCACTGCCTCTGAGCAGCTTATTGAGATCTCCCTTGCCTTTTTTAGCCAGCACTTCATCTATCTGAAGCTGCAACTGATCTTCATAACAAGGCCTCTCCGTCTCATAAAAAACGCCAAATGGTCTTGGAAGATGTCCTTCTATTCCCGGATCATCAAACATGCGAACCAATATCTGGGCCTTGTAAAAATCTTTTTCATCGTGAACCCAGCAATCAGCTGCACTGGCACCTTCATTCAGATCTACCACAACAGGCCTGAATCCATCGAGCTTAATTCCTTTTTCCTTGTTTACACCAAAGAGCAGGGGCTTACCCTGTTCCAGGAATAATGTTTCAACCGGCTTGGAACCCTTTTCAGTAAAAATTTCAAAAGCTCCGTCGTTGAAAATATTGCAGTTCTGATAGATTTCAAGGAAGGATGACCCTTTATGAGCGTTGCTGCGGAGCAAAGACTCCTGCAGGTGTTTGGGATCACGGTCCATACTCCTCGCAATAAATGTTGCATCCGCACCCATCGCTAGGGCCAGGGGGTTGAAAGGATGGTCAATGCTGCCAAAGGGGGTAGATTTGGTTACTTTCTTCTCCTCTGAAGTGGGAGAATACTGTCCCTTTGTCAAACCATAAATCTGGTTATTGAACATCATGATATTGACATCGAAATTTCTCCTCAACAGGTGAATCGTGTGGTTACCGCCAATACTGAGTGAATCACCATCTCCTGTTACAATCCAAACACTGAGTTCGGGCCTCGTTGCTTTCAATCCGCTTGCTATAGCCGTTGCCCTGCCATGTATTGAATGCATGCCAAAGGTTTCCATATAATACGGAAAGCGGCTGGAACAACCGATACCGGATACGATAACGATATTCTCACGGGGTATACCTAATGTGGGCATGATTTTCTGCACCTGCGCTAGGATGGAGTAATCACCACAACCCGGACACCAGCGTACTTCCTGGTCAGTTTGAAAATCCTTGGCTGTCAATGGTATAGTGGGCATTGGTTCACTCATATAAAAAAAATTGAGATACTCAATATAGTAAATTATTTGGTTTTTCCCTCATCCTGCAGTGCTTCCCAGTATTCTGCACCTCTGCGGGTATGGGGTATAACAATAGTTCCGCCAACAATATTGGCTACTGAAAAAACTTCATAGACCTCTTCTGTTGTTAACCCAAGTTCATGACATTTTCCGAGGTGATATTTAATGCAATCATCACAACGTAACACCATACTGGCAACGAGTCCGAGCATTTCCTTGGTTTTAACATCCAATGCTCCTTCCTGATACGTATTGGTATCGAGGTTCCACAATCGTTTCATCACCAGGTTTCCCTTACTCAGGATAACCTCATTCATTTGTTCACGGTATTCATTGAATGCTGTAACCAGACTCATGTATAATAGTTTGTGCAAAGTTATGCTTTTCTGTTTGGGGGCTCAACAGACTATAGCTTATAAAAATAAAAAAGAGGCTGTTCCATTTAGGAGACAGCCTCTTGTAATCAGGTTGTGATGCGATTACCAACGGTTTCCACCGCCGCCGCCACCACCGAAGTTACGGCGTGGAGCACCACCACCGCCGCCATTGCTGGGGCGTTGCTCACGAGGCTTCGCCTCGCTTACTTTGATGGCACGACCTTCTACAGTTGCACCATCCAATTCCTGGATAGCCTTCTGAGCGGCTGCATCGTCTGACATTTCAACGAAACCGAAGCCACGGCTACGACCTGTGAATTTGTCAGTAATAACTTTTGCTGAAGATACTTCTCCGTATTCTTCAAAAAAACCTTTTAAGTCTTCATCCTGTACGTTGAAGCTTAAATTTGAAACATAAATGTTCATTTCAAATAACAATTGATTGATAAAAATGCTGAGAGAAACACAGGCGTAAAGAAGACTTACTATTAGCAGATGATGCTTAGCAGGAAATACTTTCACTTACTGAGTACTGTACTTAACTCAAATAACTCTACAAAGATACCTCAATAATCGGTAAATGGTAATTAAATCGGTATTAATTCTGCATTTAAGCAGATTTTAACAGCATATTCACCTATGCCTGTTGTGCTTTTTTCTCCTTCTGCAGGCTTTGGTAACTGATTATGGTACTGAAAAGGGTGATGATCGCTCCTGCGAGAAAGGGTGCTCCCGGAAAATAAACAATCGCATCTTTAGCTATAAATACAGCAAATAATGAGGTCATCAGCAGGGGACCAACAATACTGGTGGCACTCATCAGGCTGGTCATCGCTCCCTGCAACTCACCCTGCTCGGTAGGTGGAACATGGGTTGAAATGATACCCTGCAGTGCGGGTCCGGCTATACCTCCGAGACAATAAATGAAACAAAAGGCAAACATCATCCAGGTACTTGCAGCAAAGGCAAAAAGAAACATACCTATGGTGTACATGAGTAACCCGATGAACAGTGACCTTGATTGTCCTAATTTTGGTATGGCTACGCGAATCAAACCGCCCTGCACCATTGCAATCATGAATCCCACAAATGCAAGCGAATAACCTACCATATCTGAATCCCACTTGAATTTTTCCATTGTGTAGTAACTCCAGGTAGAATTGACTGCATGGGAACCTATATAAATAAGCGTAAGTGAAACAATTAAGCCGGCTACAGCAGGATACTTTTTCAGGTGAAGTAGTGAGCCTACGGGATTGGCTCTCTTCCATTCAAATTTTCTGCGTTTGGTCACATCAAGCGACTCAGGCAAAACAAAAAATCCATAGAGCCAATTGACCAGTGTCAATCCGGCTGCAAAAAAGAATGGCATGCGGGGGTCATATTTTCCCAACACACCGCCAATGAGCGGACCAATAATGAACCCGAGTCCGAATGCAGCTCCGATCATACCAAAATTCTGTGCCCGTTTTTCCGGCGTGCTGATATCAGCAATATAAGCTGAGGCGGTAGTGAAACTGGCTCCGGTGATACCAGACAGGATGCGCGCAACAAATAACCAGGTTATGCTGGGAGACCAGGCAAGCAAAAGATAATCCAGTCCAAATCCAAGTAACGAAAACAAAATAACCGGCCTGCGGCCATACTGATCACTCAGGTTGCCGAGCACAGGTGCAAACAGAAATTGCATGAAGGCATACGTAAACATCAGCCATCCTCCATAACGGGATGCCTCGCTCATATCTCCTCCGGTGAGCTCCTGAATGAGCTTAGGCAAAACGGGAATGATGATGCCCAATCCAATCACATCAATCAAAACGGTTATAAAGATAAAACCCAGAGCTGCTGACTTCCCTTTTCTGAACATATTTGGTTGTTTGTTGGATGCCTGAAAGAACTGCCATTTATCTGCTGCTCTTTACCCATGCTGAATCGAATCATATACTTTCACCTTGCTCCAAAGTGCTGAGCAATCTTCGATGAATTTCAGGTGAAGCGGATGTGTTTGGTATGCATCCTGATCTGCTGCAGTCTCAAAGATATTGAGCCAGGAAACGGCATAGGTGTTGTCAATCACTTCCCTGTCTGTAGGAGCAGGTGTACCAATGTGAAAATATTTGATTTCCTTCACCAGACTTAATGCTTCAAGTCCTGCTATCAGCGCTTGCAAATCTTCCTTGCTTTCGGAGTTTTTCATCCAAAAATATACATGGTGTATAAATGTATTTCTGAGTTCCATACTGTTTTGTTTATGGGATGAAATTAAACAATCTGTGCGACTTATACATCAT
>JBILSG010000096.1:0-7572 GCA_044372235.1 Chitinophagaceae bacterium | reverse complement strand
GGGTATTGAAAGGATTGAATGCTTTGGATGACGCCACACTGCAGGCCGGACTTTCCCATCCTTCTGCAGATGTGCGTAAGAATGCCATCAAGGTGATGGATTTCACTGCGAAATCAGTTGCTGCCATATTGAAGGCTAATTTGTTGAATGACAATGACCTGCTTGTGGTGATGAATTCCTTGTTGTTATTTTCAAAATCACCGCTGGATGCTGCTGCAGAAAAAGCTTTCTTCGAAAGGATGGGTAAATCCAATGAGGTGGAAGACCGCTGGATGCCAGATGCATTTGCTACAGTACTTACTGCCAATGACGGTAAACTCATGAAAAAGCATTTTGCCAATCAGCTAAAAAAGGCTGCTAGTGAATCAAAACCCGTTGCCATGGACCACAGCATGCATCAGCAGGCTGCAGCAGCAAAACCACAGGTTGGTCCATCACAAGGTGTTGATCTGGTCATTGCCGGAATAAAGGTTGAACCAGCTTCACCAGCAGTGAGGGAACGCATCCGCGTAACCATAGAGGTCATGAACAAGGGAAGTGTGGACCTAGAAAAAGATAAATTTGTGCCGCTGGATATTCGTTTTGAAGGGATGGGTATGAAAGTGGATCAAGTGAGCCGCAATTTTAAGGATGGCATCAAAGCAGGAGAAACGGTTGGCATCACCCGGAACCTGAATGGTCCCTGGGTGGGGGATATCAGTTTTTCAACAGATGTGGTTGGAGATTACAACCTAAGTGCTTCAATAGACCGTGCCAATGAGATTATCGAGTCGAATAAAAACAACAACAGCTTCAGCAAGAAAGTGACATTCAGCAGACCTGCAGATATGAATACTTTCGCCCTGGAGCGTGCTATCCGCAGCTATGTTTCCAAAGCACCGGTTGACACTGTGGTTTCCGTCATCCGTAAATCTCAGGTAATGGATGAGCAGGGGAAAGCTAGTGTGTTAAAAGCAGTTTCCGAGGGTTGGAATTACAGGCTGAAAGACATTAAATTGAAGCCGGCAGACAAGACGTTCCTTTTATCACTTGATCCAGGGAATGCCAACGAACGTCTTGGAAGGTTGAAGACAGCATGGGCAGCTGCCGGAGAAGAAAAGCCTGATGCTGATGTAAAACGCATTGTCATCAAGACCATCCGTGAAGCTATGAAGTTTGATTTGAAGGAGTTCACCGTGAAGCCCGGTCAGCAGGTAGAACTCATTCTCGATAATACTGATGCGATGCAGCATAACATGGTGATCACGAAGCCAGGAGCAATGGAAAAAGTTGGTCGCGCAGGTGATGCGATGATGAAGGATGAGAAAGGGGCTGATAAGAATTATGTGCCCTCCATTCCTGAAGTTTTGTATGCTACACCTTTGGTCAATCCCGGACAGTCATACAAACTCAGATTCAAGGCACCTGCTTCAACGGGTGATTATCCATTTGTTTGCACATTTCCTGGCCATTGGAGTATCATGAATGGGATGATGAAGGTGAGGGAAAAGTGATGAGCTTGCCAACCGGAGGTTGGAGGCGAGTGACAAGGTAAAAGTGACAAGTGACGAGGGATGAGGGAAAAGTGACAAGAGTCAAGTGATTTTAACTGGAGCAGGTCCTACAAAAGGATCTGCTCTTTTTTTTATATCAGGCTATTGTTCTTTTTCTAACTTTCAACGAGTAGAGTGGTAAAGCAATAAATGTCACGAATAGCAATCCGACGGTCCATATGAATTTTTCATGCTTATTCAGTCTGCTTGAAGTGCGGACCTCATAAATTCCTATTGCAAGGGCTATTCCAGTGCAAACCAGGCCGCTTCCTAGAAAAAAATCTGCTGCTGGGGAATGCAAAATTTTCATAAATGCCCCTAATGGAACCAGGAATAAAGACGCTAAGAAAGTCCATTTGAGGATGTATTTAATGTTCATCTTGAATTATTGACACTGTTAATGAGTTATAAAATTAACTATTTCAACTAATCGGTAAGAGTTAACGATACTGAAAATTGCATGGGTGTCAATTCTTCAGTGGCCTTTTTTTGATCATGCCCCCTTTTGTGTCTTTAACACTGTTCATAACCACGAAAGCATCGGGTTCAATCTTTTCAATTTCGGTTGTCAATTTGTTTATTTCCAATCTGGTAATAACCGTATAAATAATATCTGTATCCCTTGTTTGTCCGCGTTTGCCATAACCACACTTTCCACTGTATACGGTTACACCACGCCCCATCTTATCAATAATCATTTGACGGATTTCCTCACTTTGCGTTGCTACGATAGTCACACCTGTATATTCTTCTATTCCTTCCACAATGAAGTCTAGCGTTTTGGATGCAGCCAGGTAGGTAATCATTGAATAAAGAGCTATTTCTACGCCAAGTAGATAAGCGGCGGTTGAAAAAATGATGACATTGATGATCAGGATGATATCACCAATGGTGGCACCGATTTTTTTACTGAGGTAAATTGCGAGTATTTCTGTGCCATCAATGACTGATCCACCCCTGATGGCAAAACCTATCCCAGCACCAAGAAAAAAACCACCGAAGACAGCTACAAGTAATTTGTCTTGCGTTACAATAGGGAAAGTTACCAAAGCCAGTACGATGGCTAATCCGGTTACTGATAGTGCAGCTTTTATGGCAAAGTGGGGATTGATGATGCGATAACCCAGAATAATAAAAGGCACGTTTATACCAATGATTAAAATCGAAAGGGGGATTTCTGTGAGAACTGAAATAAGCAAGGATATCCCTGTTGCACCGCCATCAATAAATTGATTGGTAAGCAGAAAACCTTTGAAGCCGAATGCTGCAGAGAAAATGCCTATTGTGATTAAGATGGCATCTTTGATTTGTCGTTTGAGATTGATTTTAAATGCTCTTTTCAGCTTCGGTGAATTCATTGTGTTGCAGGAATGTTTTTTCTAAAGCAGAATGTAAGAAAAAAAATTGATATTTTAACTGATTGACATCATAAACTGCGTTTGATTTTCTCCATTTTTCGGCCTTTAGCCAGTTCATCCACCAGCTTATCCATGTATCTTGTTTTTTGTGTCAATGGATTTTCAATGTCCTCAACTCTGTAGCCACAAATAATTCCGGTAATCAGGTGTGCATTGGGGTGCAGTTTTGCCAGTTCGAAAAACTTTTCAAAGGTTACTTTTTCGGCAATCAGTTCCTGTAGCCTGGCATGATCAAAACCTGTCAGCCAGCAGATTACTTCATCCAGCTCATCTTTTGTGCGATTTTTTTTCTCCACCTTGGTAACGTAATGCGGGTATACGGAAGCAAAAGACATCTTTGCAATCCTTTCGTCTGATTTGGATGATTCGTTCATGATGATGGTTTTGATGTCAGGAGAACATGGTTTGGAGCACCAGCTTTACCATTTCTGCCGTGTGGGTATCAATTTTGCCGATTCGCTTTTTCAATCTTTTTTTATCGACTGACCTGATCTGATCCAGAACGATTTGTCCTTCTTCTGAATTGAAATTGCAGGTCACTCTGGAAGGGAAGTCTTTTTGGGTATGTGTCAATGGGGCGATGATGACAGTTGACAGGTTATGGTTGATTGGGTCAGGTGAGACAACCAAGCAAGGTCTTGTCTTTTTGATTTCAGATCCAATGGTTGGATCCAGTTCAATTACATAAATGTCAAATTGACTGATCAGCCTACCACTCTTCCGCATCAAAATCATTTTTCAGATCAGGAAATACATCTGAATCGGCTTCTTGACCCTTGATCAATGCCGATTTGAATTGTTTGTCCCAAGTGGATAAATCAGTATTTACATCTGTTTGTTTCAATTCCCTGATGGCAATCAAGCCATTGGCTGCAGCAATGATCAGGTCATTTCCACTGATGCCAGATGCTTCAATCAATTTGGATGGGATGATGATGCCTTTTGAATTGCCCACTGCCCTGAAGGTACTTCTGACGCTGTATTCCATCAAAGGCTCCTGCAGTGGCGTGGAACTGGGCTTCTTGGCAGGAGTTTTGTTTTTAGGCATATCGATTTGTTATAACACAAGTTATAACAAATATTTCAATCGTCAAGACCAAACCTGCATAACCGCAGATGCCCTATTCCAGCTTACTCCGGCTTCATCATCGGGAAGAGCAGCACATCCTGGATGGAGGGTTGGTTGGTCAGCAGCATACAAAGCCTGTCTATACCAAACCCGATTCCTGCAGTGGGAGGCATGCCGTATTCTAATGCGCGCAGGAAATCGTGGTCGATGAACATGGCTTCATCATCCCCGCGTTCCATCAGTTTTACCTGATCTTCGAAGCGTGCACGCTGGTCTATCGGATCGTTTAACTCAGAATAGGCATTGGCTATCTCCTTGCCATTGACCATCAACTCAAAACGCTCTACAAGTCCCGCTTTACTGCGGTGTTTCTTGGTAAGCGGACTCATCTCAATTGGGTAGTCTGTGATGAATGTGGGTTGGATATAATGGTGTTCACATTTTTCTCCAAAAATGTTATCAATCAATTTTCCTTTTCCCCAGTTTTTATCTGCTGCTATGCCGAGGTCATTACATACCTTTCGCAGTCCGTCCTCATCCATTTCGCTGATATTGAAGCCTGTATGTTCTTGGATGGCGTCGTACATGGTTACCCTTCTGAATGGAGCTTTGAAGCTGATAGCCTTGCCACCTACTTCTACTTCCGTTGTTCCATTTACATCTATTGCAGCTTTTTCCAACAATTGCTCTGTTGTATCCATCATCCAGAGGTAGTCCTTATAGGCTGTATAGAATTCCAATACAGTGAATTCGGGGTTGTGGGTGCGGTCCATTCCCTCATTCCTGAAATTCCTCGAAAACTCATATACCCAATCAAAGCCACCTACGATTAATCTTTTGAGAAAAAGTTCATTGGCGATGCGCATGTACATGGGAATATCCAGCGCATTGTGGTGGGTCATGAAAGGGCGAGCTGAAGCACCACCTGGGATACTTTGCAAAACTGGTGTGTCCACTTCAATGGCTCCTCTTTCGTTCAGGAACTGTTTTATCGAGTTGATGAGTTTTGAACGCTTCAGGAATGTTTCCTTCACCTGCGGATTGATGATCAGGTCAGCATAACGTTGCCTGTAGCGGAATTCAGGATCTGTTACGGCATCGAAGGTTTCACCTTCTTTCTCCTTCACTACTGGCAATGGTTTCAGGGATTTGCTGAGTAGGGTAAGGGATTTGACATGTACAGATGTTTCACCAGTTTTGGTGGTGAAAACATAACCCTGGACACCGATGATGTCTCCTATATCCAATGTTTTCCAGACCTGGTCATAAAAAGTCTTGTCGTCTCCACTGCAGATATCATCCCTTCTTACGTAAATCTGCATTTTTCCGGTATGGTCTTGCAGAACGGCGAAGCAGGCCTTTCCCATATCCCGAACACCCATGAGTCGTCCGGCCAGGCAAACTTCTGCATAATCAGCTTTATTCTCTTCACCCTTATATCCTTCTCTGATAGCTGTAGCTGTGATATTTACGGGATAAGCTGGGGCGGGGTATGCATCGATACCCAGTGCCTGAATCGCAGTCAGTTTTTCTCTTCTGATGATTTCTTGTTCGGATAAATGTTGGCTCATAAGGCCGCAAAGTTAGTGAAATACGGGGAATAGGGAGGAAATGCAAGGCACGAGGCACGAGCTTGCCAGCCGTAGGCTGGGCACGAGTGACGAGCTTGCCAACCACAGGTTGGTAAACCTGCCGAAGGCAGGGGATAAGGGAAGAGGGAAGAGGCAGTAGGCACGAGGCACGAGCTTGCCTGCCGTAGGCTGGGCAGAAGGCACGAGGCTTCCTTTAGCGGTTCATCTTGTCAACCCCCAGGCCGAACAGCGCAATATCATATTTTACCGGATCTTTTGGATCGAGTTGTTTGAGGTTATTGGTAAGTTCCACTGCTGTTTTCCAGTCTGATTTTTCACTTGTGATGAGTCCGAGCCTGAGTGCGACCCGCTGCACATGAACATCGAGCGGGCAAACCAGCTGATGCGGTTTGATGGATGTCCAGATACCAAAGTCTACACACGCTTCATCCCTGCGCACCATCCATCTGAGGAACATGTTGAGTCGTTTGCAGGAAGAATTGTTGGCGGGTGTGGAAATGTGCTTTTTTGTCCTACCCGGACTATCTTCCAGGCTGAAGAAATAATGGTGAAAGGAAATCAGGGCTTGCTCCACTGTTTCATTCATTTCGGTTAATCCTTTGCTGAAGGCTGTTTCCAGGGTTGGTTCTTTGCTGCTATCATGATGATAATGGTATCGCAGCACCCTGATAAAATGCAAGAGATCAGTTGCGTTGAAAGTTCGGTGTTTAAATGCCAAAAATCTTTTCAGGTCTATTTCCTCATGTTGTGAAATGAACTGATAAGGTGCATTGTCCATCAGCATCATTAACTCATTACATTTGTTGATGATGGTGGTTCTGTTACCCCAGGCAAAAATGGCCGCAAAAAAGCCCGCAATTTCGATGTCTTGCTTTTTTGTAAAGCGATGGGGAACAGATATGGGATCTGAAGGGATGAAGCCGCTGTTGTTATACTCCTTCAGTATTAGATCCAGTTCTTGCTTTAGCCGAAGCAGTCTGATTTTATTCATGCCCTGCAGTAAGTCCGATAGCTTGTTCCAGGTCAGCAATCAGGTCGTCGGCATCTTCAATACCAACAGACAACCGGATAAGTGTATCAGATAAGCCATTTTTGATTCTTTCTTCTCGTGGAATCGAAGCGTGGGTCATACTGGCAGGGTGATTGATCAGTGATTCAACGCCACCCAGACTTTCTGCCAGTGAAAAAAGCTTTGTGCCTGAGAGCACTTTCCTGGCAGCTTCCATGGTATCGTTTTTCAATTCAAAACTGATCATGCCCCCAAAACCAAGCATTTGGGATTTTGCAATTTCGTGTCCCGGATGGTCTGTGAAACCTGGCCAGTAGACCTTTTTTACTGCAGGGTGTGCTTTCAGGAAGTGTGCAATTTTTTCTCCATTCTGTGAATGTCTTTCCATTCTGATGCCCAGGGTTTTAATACCTCTCAACACCAGAAAACAATCCATTGGTCCGGGTACCGCTCCACAACTTTTCTGTATGAAATACAATTCATCCCTCAATGCTTTGTCATTGATCACCAGGGCACCCTGTATCACATCACTATGTCCGCTTAAATATTTGGTGGCGGAATGCATAACGATATCTGCACCAAGTGAGAGCGGGTTCTGAAGTGCTGGGGAGGCAAAGGTATTGTCTACACAGAGCAGGATTTTGTTTGTTTTTGCTATGTTGCCAAGGCCCTTGATGTCTGCAATGTTCATGAGGGGATTGGTAGGTGTTTCGGCCCAGATCAGACGGGTAGCGGGTGTAACGGCTGCAGCAACATTGTTCAGGTCAGTCATATCTACATAGTGAAAAACGATACCGAATTTCAGGAAGATTTTGCTGAAGAGCCTGTAGGTTCCACCGTACATATCATTGCCGCAGATGACTTCATCGCCTGGTTTGAGCAGTTTGATGACGGCATCCGTAGCTGCCACTCCGCTGCTGAATGCCAGTCCGAATTGTCCACCTTCAATCAC